>NZ_JBFUHN010000017.1:0-87620 GCF_056402375.1 Variovorax sp. P4_B10
CGCCAGGGCCACAGCGACCACGCACAGCACCGCCAGCGCGCTGGCCGCAACGATGCCGAGCCCCCAGAATACGAAGCGCAGCAGCCATTTCAGCCAGGCTGGGCGTGCGGGGGGAGGGGTCTTGGCTGGCCCTTTGGGGCGTGAAGTTTCTTGCATGGAGGCCCGGAGAGTCACCGGACATTATAAAAAGCCGCATCTCCGGCGCGATCCGATCTTTGTTACCCCGTGCACTCCTAATCCAAAAGTTACAGAATGCGGCTTTGACGTCAGGTTTTGACAACGATTGTCCGTTTTGGCCCCCCGGGTTGCTTGGTTGCCGCTACGCCTGCTGCTAGAGTGCAACCGTACGCATATTTTTCTATTGGTTACAAATACAGGGGGAGAGGGACCTAACTTGGCTGCTCTTGGATCATTGTTTCGTCGTCAAAACGCCCCCTTGCTTGGGCTGGATGTCAGTTCGTCCAGCGTCAAGCTGGTCGAGCTCGGCCGCGAGGCCAGCGGCAAGCTGGTTCTGGAGCGCTGCGCCATCGAGCCCCTGGAACGCGGCTGGATCACTGACGGTAACGTCGAGAAATTCGACGAGGTGGCCGAGGCCGTCCGGCGCGTCGTGCGCAAGAGCGGCACCAAGACGCGCAACGTGGCGCTTGCGCTGCCGCCGTCGGCCGTGATCACCAAGAAGATCATTCTTCCCGGTGGCATGAGCGAGCAGGAGCTCGAGATTCAGGTCGAGTCCGAAGCCAATCAATACATCCCCTTCTCGCTCGACGAAGTCAGCCTCGACTTCTGCGTGACAGGGCCAAGCACCACGTCCGCCGGTGATGTGGAAGTGCTGATCGCTGCATCCCGCAAGGAGAAGGTCCAGGACCGCGAAGGCCTGGCGGAAGCGGCTGGCCTGAAGGCCATGATCCTCGACGTCGAGTCTTATGCCTCGCGCCTTGCGACCGCGCGCCTGATCGAGCAACTGCCCGGCAAGGGCGTTGATTCGATCGTGGCGCTGTTCGAGGTGGGGGCGTTCACCACCAGCATGCAGGTGTTACGCAATCAGGAAGTGCTGTACGACCGGGATCAGGCTTTCGGTGGCGCCCAGCTGACCCAACTGATCGTCCGGCAGTATGGTTTTTCCGCCGAGGAAGCCGAAGCCAAGAAACGCAGCGGCGACCTGCCCGACGACTACGGCTCGGGCGTGCTCAAGCCTTTCGTGGAAAGCATTGCGCAGGAAATCGCTCGCGCACTGCAATTCTTCTTCACGAGCACGCCGCACAACCGCGTCGACTATGTGTTGCTGGCCGGCGGTTCGTCGTCGTTGCCAGGACTGACCAGCGCCGTGACGCGTCAGACCTCGTTCGCCTGCTCGCTGGTCAATCCGTTCGACGGCATGGATTTCGGGCCGGGCATTCGCGAGAAGAAGGTTCGGCGCGAGGCGCCTTCCTATCTGACCTCTTGCGGTCTGGCCATGCGGAGGTTCCTGCAGTGATCCTGATCAACCTGCTTCCGCACCGCGAAGCTGCACGCAAGCGGCGTCGCGAAGCTTTCTATGGAACTTTGGGCGGCGCTGCGCTGCTGGGCGCCCTGATCGCCGGCCTTGGCTACCTCTGGTTCGAGGCACAGATTTCGGCCCAGCAATCGAAGAACGGCTTCCTGCAGGCCGAGATCAAGAAGCTTGAGGTCGAGATCAAGGAGATTTCGACGCTGCAGGACGAAATTGCGGCTCTGCGCGCACGCCAACAGGCGGTCGAAGACCTGCAGGGCGATCGCAACCTGCCTGTGCATTTGCTCAATGAACTGGTCCGGCAACTGCCTGATGGTGTGTACCTGACCAGCATGAAGCAGGACAACCAGACCGTCACGCTGCAAGGCATGGCGCAGTCGAACGAGCGCGTCTCGGAGCTGCTGCGCAATCTGGGCAACAACAGCCCTTGGCTGGTGAAACCGGAGCTGGTCGAAATCACTTCCACGCTGGTGAGTTTGAGTCAGCGCGATCAACGCCGCGTAGCGAATTTCACGATGCGCATCGGCCTGAAACGGCCGACCGATGCCCAGAAAGCGGCTGCCGAGAAGGCATTGACCGCGGCGGCGCAATCCAAGGGGTAATCGATCATGGCAAGCAATCGCCCCTCCCAAAAAGTAGACGTCGGCGCCGCACTGCGGGGCTTCGGCGACCAGTTTCGCGGGCTCAATCCGAACGATCCGTCGATGTGGCCGGTGGTGCCGCGCTACGCCTTGTGCCTGGCCGTCACCGCGCTGGTGCTGGTGGCGCTGTGGTTCGTCTGGCTCACCAATTCCAACGACGCACTCGAAAGCGAGCGCGCCAAGGAAGTGACGCTCAAGGCCGACTACCAGAAGAAGGTCGCGCAGGCGGCCAATCTCGATCTGCTGAAGAAGCAGCGCGAGCAGGTGCAGCAGTACGTGACCTTGCTCGAGAAGCAACTGCCCAGCAAGGCCGAAATGGACGCGCTGCTCTCGGACATCAACCAGGCCGGGCTTGGTCGCAGCCTCCAGTTCGAACTGTTCCGGCCGGGCCAGGTGTCGGTCAAGGACTATTACGCCGAGCTTCCGATTGCCGTTCGCGTCACGGGGCGGTATCACGACATGGGCGCTTTTGCCGCCGATGTGGCCAGCCTCTCGCGCATCGTGACGCTCAACAACGTGACGATCACACCGCAAAAGGACAAGGACGTGCTGACGATGGATGCCACCGCGCGCACCTTCCGCTATCTCGATGAAGACGAGCGGGCCGCCCAGAAACGCGCTTCGGCGCCAAAGGCGAAGAAATGAGGGCGGCAAGCAAAGTTCTGTGGCTGGTGCTGGCCACGCTGGGCCTGAGCGCCTGCGATTCCGGGCAGGAAGACCTGCAACGCTGGATGGTCGAGCAGCGCGCCCAGGTGAAGCCTTCGGTGCCGCCGATTGCCGAGCCCAAGAAATTCATGCCCCAGGCCTATACCGAAGGCTCGTCCTTCGAGCCTTTCAACATGCTGAAACTGACGCAGGCACTGCGTCGCGAATCGAATCAGCCGAGCACTTCCGAGCTGATTGCCCCCGAGTTGGCACGCCGCAAGGAATCGCTCGAGGCCTTCCCGCTCGATTCGATGGCCATGGTCGGCAGCATGAACCGCAACGGCCAGCCGGTGGCGCTGGTCCGTGTCGACAAGCTGCTCTACAAGGTGCGCGTCGGCGAATACCTGGGACTCAATTACGGGCGCATTACCCGTATCAACGAAACCGAAGTCGCCTTGCGTGAAATCGTGCAAGACGCTGCCGGTGAATGGATCGAACGCGTGGCGACATTGCAGCTGCAAGAGAGTGCGAAATGAACCAAAAAAAATCAACGATGGCACAGTGGCTGCGCGCCGCCGGGCTGGGTCTGCTGGCCTTCGGTGCACTTGCCGTCGCCCATGCGCAAAATGCGATCGAGGCTGTGACCAGCTCGACCCAATCCGGCGCCGAGGTGATCCGGATCGATCTTGCGCAGCCGCTCACGGTGGCGCCGGCCGGCTTCGCCGTCCAGACGCCAGCGCGGATCGCGCTCGATTTTCCGGGTGTGACGAATGCCATCGGGCGCTCGGCCATTGAAGTGAACCAGGGCAACCTGCGCTCGGTCAACGTGGTGCAGGCCGGCGAGCGAAGCCGGGTGGTGCTGAACCTCAAGCAGGCCACGGCGTACAAGACGGAGATCCAGGGCAAGTCGCTGCTGGTCATCCTCGAGCCCGTGGCGGGTGCGGCGCTTGCCGCATCCTCGGGCACTGTCTTTGCAGAAAACCGCAATCGCGACACATTGCCCCTGCGCGACGTTGACTTCCGTCTCGGGTCCGACAGCACGGGCCGCGTCATCGTCGATCTGCCGAACAACCAGGTCGGTGTCGATGTCAAGCAACAGGGCAAGAACCTCGTGGTGGAGTTCACCAAGTCGACGCTGCCCGAGGGCCTGCGCCGCCGCCTCGACGTGGCCGACTTCGGTACGCCGGTTCAATTGATCACGTCGCAACAGTCGGGTGACCGCGTTCGCATGACGATCGAGGCCAAGGGCGACTGGGAGCACAGCGCCTACCAGAGCGAAAACCAGTTCGTGGTGGAAGTCCGGGCCCGCAAGGTCGACCCGACCAAGCTCACGCAAGGTGTCGGCTACAACGGCGAGAAGCTCTCGCTCAACTTCCAGAACATCGAGATCCGCTCGCTGCTGCAGGTGATTGCCGACTTCACGAACTTCAACATCGTGACCTCGGACTCGGTGACTGGTTCGTTGACGCTGCGGCTGAAGGACGTGCCCTGGGACCAGGCGCTCGACATCATCATGCAGGCGAAGAACCTCGGCATGCGCAAGAACGGCAGCGTGCTGTGGATTGCGCCCAAGGATGAAATCAATGCCAAGGAAAAGCTCGAATTCGAGGCCAAGGCGGCGATCGAGAACCTGGAGCCGCTGCGCACGCAATCGTTCCAGCTCAACTACACCAAGGCCATTGCCATTGCACAAGGGCTGACGGGTACGGGCGCTGGCGGTGGTGGTGGCGGTGGCGGTGGCACGACCACCCGCATCCTGAGCCCCCGCGGCAGCGTGATCGCCGAGTCGCGCACCAACCAGTTGTTCGTTTCGGACATCCCGTCGCGCCTGGCACAAGTGGCCGACCTGATCCAGAAGCTGGACATCCCGGTTCGTCAGGTGCTGATCGAGGCCCGCATCGTCGAGGCGTCCGATACGTTCGGCAAGTCGCTCGGTGTGCGGCTGGGCGGCGGTATCGCCGGAGAGCGCTTTGCCTCGTCGTCAGGGAACCGCGCCTTTGGCAACGTGGGCATGATGCCTACCGTGACCGCAGGCACCAATGGCGGCGCGAACACGGCGACCACCACCTGGACCAACTCCAACTTCATCAACCTGCCCGCAGGCGATGCAGGCGGCACGGGCAACGCAGCCGGCAACTTCGCGATCTCGCTCTTCAATTCGAGCTTCTCGCGCATGCTGAACCTCGAAATCTCGGCACTCGAAGCCGACGGCAAGGGCAAGCTGGTTTCCAGCCCCCGGGTCATCACCGCCGACCAGACCAAGGCGCTGATCGAGCAGGGCGAAGAAATTCCCTACCAGCAGGCGACTTCCAGCGGTGCAACCTCCATCTCGTTCCGCAAGGCGGTGCTGAAGCTGGAAGTCACCCCGCAGATCACGCCCGAAGGCAACATCATCCTGACCCTGGACGTGAGCAAGGATGCCCGCGGCGTCAACACGTCGGCAGGTCCGGCCATCAACACCAAGCATGTGCAGACCGAAGTGCTGGTCGAGAACGGCGGCACGGTCGTCATCGGTGGTATCTTCGAACTTACCGAAACCAATGACGAGTCGCGCGTGCCGGTGCTGGGTGAAGTGCCCTACCTGGGTGCACTGTTCCGCAAGCGCGAACGCGTTGCAAACAAGACCGAAATGCTCGTCTTTATCACTCCGAAGATGATTACCGACCGCAACGCCGCGCGCTGACGCGCGGGCGTAGCAGCCACCGCGTGGCGGTCGCACTCGTCGGCTTGCCCGGCGCCGGAAAATCCGCAGTGGGCCGGCGCCTGGGTATGCGGCTGGACCTTCCTTTCATCGACACCGATCACGTGATCGAGCAGCGCATCGGCTGCTCGATCCGCGATTACTTCGAGCGGGAGGGTGAAACGGTCTTCCGGGATCTCGAGCAGACGGTCATTGCCGACCTTGCCGCGAACGCCCAGGGCGTGCTGGCCACCGGTGGTGGCGCCGTACTGCGGGAAGCCAATCGCCGCCAACTGCGCGATCACTTCCACGTGATCTACCTGCGCTCCTCGCCCGAAGACCTGTTCCGGCGCCTGCGCCACGATGTCAAAAGGCCCCTTTTGCAGGTGGCCGACCCGTTGGGCCGGCTCCGCGAGCTGCATGACGCGCGCGACCCGCTCTACCGCGAGACGGCCCATGACGTGGTCGACACCGGCCGCCCCTCGATCGCCATGCTGGTGAACATCATCGTGATGCAACTCGAACTCGCCGGCATCGTCGCGCCGGGCTCCCGGCCCGAAGATCCCTCCGCCTGAGCCGGCCCAGGCCGCAGCGCCTAAACTCGCTGCCATGCCATTGCCCGTACTTTCCGCACCGCCAGAACGCGTCGACATCCAGCTTGGCGATCGCAGCTACCCGATCCTGATCGGCGCCGGCCTGCTGGACGATCCCCAGAGCTTTGCCGCGACGCCTGCGGCGGCCAGTGCGTTGATCGTCAGCAACACCACGGTCGCCCCGCTCTATGCCAAGGCCCTGCGCGCCGCGCTGGTGAAGCGCTTCCGCACCGTGCACCTCCTCGAGCTGCCCGACGGCGAAGTGCACAAGAACCTGCAGACCCTGAACCTGATCTTCGATGCGCTGCTCGGCCACGGCAGTGACCGAAAGACCGTGCTGTTCGCCCTGGGCGGCGGCGTGGTGGGCGACATGACCGGTTTCGCCGCCGCCAGCTACATGCGCGGCGTGCCTTTCGTCCAGGTGCCGACCACATTGCTGGCGCAGGTCGATTCGTCGGTCGGCGGCAAGACGGCCATCAACCACCCGCTCGGCAAGAACATGATCGGCGCGTTCTACCAGCCGCAGCTCGTGGTCTGCGACCTGGGTACWTTGCAGACGCTGCCGCCGCGCGAACTCAGCGCGGGCCTGGCCGAGGTGATCAAGTACGGCCCGATCCACGACATGGGCTTCTTCGACTGGATCGAGACGAACATCGATGCACTGGTCGCCCGCGATCCGGCCGCCCTGGCCTATGCCGTCAAGCGCAGCTGCGAGATCAAGGCCCTGGTGGTCGGCCAGGACGAACGCGAGACGGGATTGCGCGCGATCCTCAATTTCGGCCACACCTTCGGCCATGCGATCGAATCGGGCCTCGGCTACGGYGAATGGCTGCACGGTGAAGCGGTCGGCTGCGGCATGGTCATGGCGGCGCATCTGTCGCAGCGGCTTGGAGGCGTCGACGCAGCCTTTGTGGCGCGGCTCACGCGCCTCATCGAACGCGCCGGCCTGCCGATCGTCGGGCCGGCGCTGGGCGCCGAACGCTACCTGGAGCTGATGCGCGTCGACAAGAAGTCGGAAGCCGGCGAGATCCGTTTCGTGGTGATCGACAAGCCCGGTTCCGCCGCGGTCAGCAGCGCGCCGGATGCGCTGGTGCGCGAGGTGCTCGCGCAGTGCTGCGCGGGATGAGCGCAGCGCTGGGCCGCCCCGAGCAAGCGCGCACCGCAGCGCCAGGCGCGGAGGTCCGCTCATGAATCTCGCGGCCTATGCCTGCCACCCCGCGCAGTCGCGCGGACGCCGTCATGCCGAGCCGCCCGCGCCCACGCGCGATGCCTTCCAGCGCGACCGCGACCGCATCGTGCATTCCACGGCTTTTCGCCGGCTGGTCTACAAGACCCAGGTCTTCCTGAACCATGAAGGCGACCTGTTCCGTACGCGGCTTACGCATTCGCTCGAGGTCGCCCAGCTGGGCCGGTCGATCGCGCGTGCCCTGCGCCTCAACGAAGACCTGGTCGAGGCGATTGCCCTGGCGCACGACCTGGGCCACACACCCTTCGGCCATGCGGGGCAGGACGCGCTCAATGCCTGCATGGCCGACCATGGCGGCTTCGAGCACAACCTGCAGAGCCTGCGCGTGGTGGATGCCCTGGAGCACCGCTATCCGCAGTACGACGGCCTGAACCTCAGCTTCGAGACCCGCGAGGGCATCCTCAAGCATTGCTCGCGCGCGAACGCGGAGCGCCTGGAGGCGGCCGAGCCGAATGGCGTGGCCCGGCGTTTCCTGGACCGCACGCAGCCGGGCCTCGAAGCGCAGCTCTGCAACTTGGCCGATGCGATCGCCTACAACGCGCACGACATCGACGACGGCGTGCGTTCGGGGCTGATCGGCATCGAACAACTCGCCGAAGTGGAACTGTTCGAGCGCTACCGCCGCGAGGCGATGGCCGAACATCCCCAACTGCAGGACCGGCGCGTCCTCTACGAGACCATCCGGCGCATGCTGAGCGCCCAGGTCTACGACGTGATCGATGCCACGCGCGCCGCGCTCCAGGCGGTGGTGCCCACCGACGCGGACGGCGTGCGCAGCGCCCCGCCCATCGTCGCCTTCAGCGAAACCATGAAGGCGCAGTCGGACGAGCTCAAGCGGTTCCTGTTCCGCAACCTCTATCGGCATCCGCAGGTGACGCAGACCACCGACCAGGCGCAGCAGGTGGTGCGGGAGCTGTTCGAGGCCTACCTCGAGCGCGGCGCCGAAATGCCCGACTCCTATGCCCAGCGTCACGACCGGCAACGGGCCGTGGCCGACTACATCGCCGGCATGACCGATCGTTTTGCGATGCGCGAGCATGAGCGGCTGACCGGCCGGCGGGGCATCGCATGAGTTCGAATCCGTCTCCGCGCGTTCCTGCCGCCGCCTTCGCCGTCCTGCTGGGCGGTGTCAGTGCCGCATTGCACCTGGGCAAGCTGCCGCCTGCCGTACCGGCCTTGCAGGCCTCGCTCGGCATCGGACTGGTCGAAGCGGGGTTCCTGCTGTCGCTGGTGCAGGTGGCGAGCATGACGCTGGGTCTGGTGGCCGGGCTTGCGGCCGACACCATCGGCTTGCGCCGCAGCATGCTGACCGGGCTCCTGGTGCTGACGGCGGCCAGCCTGCTCGGCGGCGCCGTCGGCGCGGGCCTTTTCGGCGACGAACATGCGGTGCGGTGGCTGCTGGTCCTGCGCGCTGTCGAAGGCATCGGCTTTCTGCTGGCGGTGATGCCCGGACCCGGACTGATCCGCGCATTGACCCCGTCGGGCGCGGACAAGGCCGCGCTGGGCTTGTGGGGCGCCTACATGCCGCTCGGCGTGGCCCTCGCATTGCTGCTGGGGCCTGCCCTGATCGCCTGGGGCGGATGGGCCGACTGGTGGTGGACGCTGTCGGGCGTGTCGGCCGCCGCGGCGCTCTGGCTGTGGTCGGCTGTGCCGGCAGATCGGATTCGTTCCAGGGCGGTGGGTAGCGTGACTGGGGGATGGTTGTCGCGCCTGCGCGCCACCATCGGCGCGCGCGCGCCCTGGCTGATCGCGCTGACCTTTGCCGTGTACTCGGCCCAGTGGATGGCGGTGATCGGTTTCCTGCCGGCCATCTATGCGGGTGCGGGCGTGCCAGCCGGCTGGAATGCCGTGCTCACCGCGCTCGCGGCCGCGATGAACATCGTCGGCAACATCGCGGGCGGCCGCTGGCTGCAGCGCGGCGTGGCACCCGAACGCTTGCTGCAATTGGGTTTTCTGACGATGGCGCTGGGCGGCCTGGCCGCCTTTGCGCAAATGGGGCAGGGCACCGATGCCCTGGGCCTGCCCCCCGTGCTTCGCTATATCGCGGTCTGCGCCTTCTCGCTTGGTGGGGGCATGGTGCCGGCCACCCTGTTTCTGCTCGGCGTTCGGCTGGCGCCCGGCCCCACCACTGTCTCCACCACGGTCGGGCTCATGCAGCAGGCCTCTTCGCTGGGGCAGTTCCTGGCGCCGCCCGCAGTGGCGTGGGTCGCGAATCGCGTCGGCGGCTGGCACTGGACCTGGACGGCCACGCTGGCCTGCTCGCTGGCCGGCATGGCGGTCGCACGGCACCTCGGGCGAATACGCCCTGTGGCGGAGGTGGCATGACCGGCGCGGCGACAATCGAAGCCATTCAGGCTGAAGCCGATACCCGACGCTGGCTCGAGCGCGCGGTGATCGGACTCAACCTCTGCCCGTTCGCCAAGGCGGTGCATGTGAAGGCACAGATCCACTTTGCCGTGCACCTGCCCGCCGAAGACACCGCGTTGATCGAAATGCTCCTTGCCGAGGCCAACGAACTCGCCGCGCTCGATGCCTCCGTGCGCGACACCACATTGCTGATAGCACCCAACACCTTGGCTGATTTTCTGGATTTCAACGACTTCACGGCCTGTGCCGAACGCAAGCTCGCTCGCGCGGGCTTCGACGGCGTGTTCCAGCTGGCGAGCTTTCATCCGCAGTTCCAGTTCGGCGGCACCGAGCCGGACGACATCACGAACGCGACCAATCGCGCACCGTATCCCACGCTGCACCTGCTGCGCGAGGACAGCGTGAGCCGTGCGGTCGAGGCCTTTCCCGACGCCGAGGCGATCTTCGAACGCAACATCGAGACGCTGGAGGCGCTGGGCCCGGCGGGCTGGGCCGCGCTCGACGTGGGTCCCGGGAGTGCCCGATCATGAATGCACATGCGGCCAAGGCCCTGAAGACGAACAAGGCGGCCAAGGCCGACGCGGAGCTGGCCGAAGTCCTGCGCCCGGGCCAGTCCATCGAGCTGCTCAAGGAGCTGCACATCCTCACGCGCGAGGGCCGGCTCAACCAGGACTCGCGGCGCAAGCTCAAACAGGTCTACCACCTGTTTCAGTTCATCGAGCAACTGCTGCGTGAACTGCCGGGCGAGGGCGCCGAGGCCACGCTGGCCGACCATGGTGCAGGCAAGTCCTACCTCGGCTTCATCATCTACGACCTGTTCTTCCGCGGGCGCCAGGGCGGCCACGTCTATGGCATCGAGACGCGCAGCGAGCTGGTCGAGCGCTCGCGGGCGCTGGCGCAGCAACTGGGCTTCGGCCGCATGTCGTTCCTGAATCTCACCGTGGCCGAATCGGCGCAGGCGAGCGAATTGCCGGCGCAGATCGATGTCGTCACCGCGCTGCATGCCTGCGACACCGCCACGGACGATGCCATCGCCTTCGGCCTCGCGAAGAAGGCGCGCTGCATGGTGCTGGTGCCTTGCTGCCAGGCGGAGGTGGCCGCGTGCCTGCGCGAAACCAAGGCGCTGGCCCTGTCGCGCACGCCGCTCGCCGAACTCTGGCGCCATCCGCTGCACACGCGGGAAATCGGCAGCCAGCTCACCAACGTGCTGCGCTGCCTTTACCTCGAAGCCAATGGCTACAGCGTCACGGTGACCGAGCTGGTGGGCTGGGAGCACAGCATGAAGAACGAGCTGATCCTGGCGCGCTACACCGGGCAGCGCAAGGCGGGCGCGGCGACGCGGTTGGGCGAGCTGCTCTCCCAGTTCGGGCTCGATGCGCTGGGCGATACGCGGTTTCGCCTGAACTGAGTCCCAAGTGGCCGCGCCCGCCGGCGGATGCGCGGCTTAGGATAGGCGCCTGCGCGTCACTTCACACCATGGCCCGTCTACCCCGTCTCACGCTGGCCGACATGCCGCACCATGTGATCCAGCGCGGCAACAACCGCCAGCCGATCTTTGTCGATCGCGCGGACCACGAGCGCCTGCTCGGCCTGTTGGCCGACAACGCTGCGCGCTTCGGCATTGCGCTGCACGCCTACGTGCTGATGGACAACCATTTCCACCTGCTGGCCACGCCCGACAGCACAACGGGCCTGCCGCAGTTCATGCAGTCGGTGGGGCGCAGCTATGTGCGCTACTTCAACGACCGCCATGGCCGCAGCGGCACCCTGTGGGAGGGGCGCTACAGGTCGACGCTGATCCAGACGGATCGCTACCTGATGACCTGCATGGCCTACATCGACCTCAATCCCGTGCGCGCCGGCATGGTGGCCGACGCGCGCGACTACCCGTGGTCCAGCCATGGGCACTACGCCGGCTTGCGGCACGACAAGCTGCTGACGCCGCATCCGTTGTACTGGGAGCTCGGCAACACGCCGTTCGCGCGCGAGGCTGCGTATGTCGAGTTGGTGCGCTCCGGGGTGCGGGCGGCCGATCAGTCGGCACTGACCGAGGCCACCTTGAGGGGCTGGGCGGCGGGTGATGTGGATTTTCTGGACTCGTTGCAAAAATCGACTGAACGCCGTGTGGTCAAAGCCAAGGCTGGACGACCCCCCTCCGGTTCCAATTCCTGAACTGAAAAAAGCTGCCTGCCCGATATGTCGGCTGCATCTTTTGCTATCCTTTTTAATATGTCCCCAATTTAATTCCGATCATAAAACTCGGGATTTAATGAGAATCTGACCCCTATTAAAGTGTTTGGCATTCTTTGTGCATCGCAATATGCTCCCTTTCCCTGCGAAAACTGAAGGAGTGCGCCATGACGACGGCTGCCGAGATCGAATATCTTCAAAAACACGGTCTGTATTCCGGTGCCGATGAGCACGACGCCTGCGGCGTCGGCTTCGTGGCGCACATCAAGGGCGAGAAGAGCCATGCCATCGTGCTGCAGGGCCTGAAGATCCTCGAAAACCTTGACCATCGCGGCGCAGTGGGCGCTGACAAGCTGATGGGCGACGGCGCCGGCATCCTGATCCAGCTGCCCGATCACCTCTACCGCGAGGAGATGGCCAAGCAGGGCGTCGCGCTTCCGCCCCCCGGTGAATACGGCGTCGGCATGATCTTCCTGCCGAAGGAGCATGCCTCCCGCGAAGCCTGCGAGCAGGAAATGGAACGTGCCATCAAGGCCGAAGGCCAGGTGCTGCTGGGCTGGCGCGACGTGCCGGTCAACCGCGACATGCCCATGTCGCCCACCGTCCGCGCCAAGGAGCCGCTGCTGCGCCAGGTCTTCATCGGCCGCGGCAACGACGTGATCGTGCAGGACGCGCTGGAGCGCAAGCTCTATGTGATCCGCAAGACCGCCAGCGCCAACATCCAGCGCCTGAAGCTCAAGCACAGCAAGGAATACTACGTTCCGAGCATGTCGAGCCGCACCGTGGTCTACAAGGGCCTGCTGCTCGCCGATCAAGTTGGCACCTACTACCTCGATCTGCAGGACAAGCGCTGCGTTTCGGCCCTGGGCCTGGTGCACCAGCGCTTCTCGACCAACACCTTCCCCGAGTGGCCGCTGGCCCACCCGTACCGCTATGTCGCCCACAACGGCGAAATCAACACGGTCAAGGGCAACTACAACTGGATGAAGGCGCGCGAAGGCGTGATGTCGTCGCCCGTGCTCGGCGCCGACCTGCAGAAGCTCTACCCGATCAGCTTCGCCGGACAGTCCGACACCGCCACCTTCGACAACTGCCTCGAGCTGCTGACGATGGCCGGCTACCCGATCAGCCAGGCCGTGATGATGATGATTCCCGAGCCCTGGGAGCAGCACGCCACCATGGACCCGCGTCGCCGCGCGTTCTATGAATACCACGCCGCCATGCTCGAACCGTGGGACGGCCCGGCTTCGATCGTGTTCACCGACGGCCGCCAGATCGGCGCCACGCTCGACCGCAACGGCCTGCGTCCCTCGCGCTACTGCGTGACCGACGACGACCTCGTCATCATGGCGTCGGAATCGGGCGTGCTGCCCGTGCCCGAGCAGAAGATCGTGCGCAAGTGGCGCCTGCAGCCCGGCAAGATGTTCCTGATCGACCTGGAGCAGGGCCGCATGATCGACGACGAGGAGGTCAAGGCCACCCTCGCCAACAGCAAGCCCTACAAGCAGTGGATCGAGAACCTGCGCATCAAGCTCGACAGCGTCAAGGCCGAGCCGGTCTCCGCGCCGCTCAGCCAGGTTGCGCTGCTCGACCGCCAGCAGGCCTTCGGCTACACCCAGGAAGACATCAAGTTCCTGATGAGTCCGATGGCGCAGGCCGGCGAAGAGGGCATCGGCTCGATGGGCAACGACAGCCCGCTGGCCGTGCTCTCCAACAAGAACAAGCCGCTCTACAACTACTTCAAGCAGTTGTTCGCGCAAGTGACCAACCCGCCGATCGACCCGATCCGCGAGGCGATCGTGATGTCGCTGGTGTCCTTCATCGGGCCCAAGCCCAACCTGCTGGACATCAACCAGGTCAACCCGCCGATGCGGCTCGAAGTGAGCCAGCCGATTCTCGACTTCGCCGACATGGCGAAGCTGCGCGACATCGGCAAGTACACGCAGGGCAAGTTCAAGAGCTACGCGCTCGACATCACCTATCCGCTCGCCTGGGGCGACGAGGGCGTCGAAGCCAAGCTGGCGTCGCTGTGCGCCGAAGCGGTGGACGCCATCAAGGGCGGCCACAACATCCTGATCGTGAGCGACCGCGGCGTGAGCCCGACGCAAGTCGCGATCCCCGCCGTGCTGGCGCTGTCGGCCGTTCACCAGTACCTGGTGCGTGAAGGCCTGCGCACCACGGCCGGCCTCGTGGTCGAAACCGGCTCGGCCCGCGAAGTGCATCACTTCGGCGTGCTGGCAGGCTACGGCGCGGAAGCCGTGCACCCCTACCTCGCGATGGAGACGCTGGCGGCCATGCACGCCGACCTGCCGGGCGACCTGAGCGCCGACAAGGCGGTCTACAACTACGTCAAGGCCATCGGCAAGGGTCTGTCGAAGATCATGTCGAAGATGGGTGTCAGCACCTACATGAGCTACTGCGGCGCCCAACTGTTCGAGGCCATCGGCCTCAACACCGAGACCGTGAACAAGTACTTCACCGGCACCGCCAGCCGCGTCGAGGGCATCGGCGTCTTCGAGATCGCGGAGGAAGCCATCCGCATGCACAAGGCCGCGTTCGGCGACGACCCGGTGCTGGCCCACATGCTCGACGCCGGCGGCGAATACGCCTGGCGCACGCGCGGCGAAGAGCACATGTGGACGCCCGATGCCATCGCCAAGCTGCAGCACAGCACGCGCGCCAACAACTGGAACACGTACAAGGAATACGCGCAGCTCATCAACGACCAGAACCGCCGTCACCTCACGCTGCGCGGCCTGTTCGAGTTCAAGATCGATCAGGCCAAGGCCATTCCGGTCGACGAGGTCGAAGCGGCTTCCGAAATCGTGAAGCGCTTCGCCACCGGCGCCATGTCGCTCGGCTCGATCAGCACCGAGGCGCACGCCACGCTCGCGATTGCCATGAACCGCATTGGCGGCAAGAGCAACACGGGCGAAGGCGGTGAAGACCCCGCGCGCTACCGCAACGAACTGAAGGGCATCCCGATCAAGCAGGGTGACACGCTCAAGAGCGTGATCGGCACGGCCAACGTCGAAGTCGACCTGCCGCTCAAGGACGGCGACTCGCTGCGTTCGCGCATCAAGCAGGTCGCGTCGGGCCGCTTCGGCGTCACCGCCGAGTACCTGCACTCGGCCGACCAGATCCAGATCAAGATGGCGCAGGGCGCCAAGCCGGGCGAGGGCGGCCAGCTCCCGGGCGGCAAGGTCACCGAGTACATCGGCAAGCAGCGCTATGCGGTGCCGGGCGTGGGCCTCATTTCGCCCCCGCCGCACCACGACATCTATTCGATCGAAGACCTGGCCCAGCTGATCCACGACCTGAAGAACGCCGCGCCGCACGCGAGCATCAGCGTCAAGCTTGTGAGCGAAATCGGTGTCGGCACCATCGCGGCCGGCGTCGCCAAGTGCAAGAGCGACCACGTGGTGATCGCGGGTCATGACGGCGGCACGGGCGCATCGCCCTGGTCGTCGATCAAGCACGCGGGCAGCCCGTGGGAAATCGGCCTGGCCGAGACGCAGCAGACGCTGGTGCTCAACCGCCTGCGCAGCCGCATCCGCGTGCAGGCCGACGGCCAGATGAAGACCGGCCGCGACGTCGCCATCGGCGCGCTGCTGGGCGCCGACGAGTTCGGCTTCGCCACCGCGCCGCTGGTGGTCGAGGGCTGCATCATGATGCGCAAGTGCCACCTCAACACCTGCCCGGTGGGCGTGGCCACGCAGGACCCGGTGCTGCGCAAGAAGTTCTCGGGCAAGCCCGAGCACGTCGTCAACTACTTCTTCTTCGTTGCGGAAGAAGTGCGCCAGATCATGGCCCAGCTCGGCATCCGCAAGTTCGACGACCTGATCGGCCGCGCCGACCTGCTCGACACGCGCAAGGGCATCGAGCACTGGAAGGCCGCGGGCCTCGATTTCAGCCGTCTGTTCGCGCTGCCGAACGTGCCGGCCGACGTGGCGCGCTTCCATGTCGAGAACCAGGACCATGGCCTCGAGCGCGCGCTCGACGTGAAGCTCATCGAGAAGTCGCGTCCCGCCATCGACAAGGGCGAGAAGGTGCAGTTCATCGAGGTGGCGCGCAACGTCAACCGTTCGGTGGGCGCCATGCTGTCGGGCGCACTGACCAAGGTGCATCCGCAAGGCCTGCCCGACGACTCGATCCGCATCCAGCTCGAAGGCACGGGCGGCCAGTCGTTCGGCGCCTTCCTGGCACGCGGCATCACGCTCTACCTGATCGGCGACGCCAACGACTACACCGGCAAGGGCCTGTCGGGTGGCCGCGTTGTGGTGCGTCCGAGCCTCGACTTCCGCGGCGAAGCCGTTCGCAACACCATCGTCGGCAACACGGCGTTGTATGGCGCGACCACCGGCGAGGCTTACCTCTGCGGCGTGGCCGGCGAACGTTTCGCGGTGCGCCTGTCGGGCGCGACGGCRGTCATCGAAGGCACCGGCGACCACGGCTGCGAATACATGACCGGCGGCACCGTGGCTGTGCTCGGCAAGACGGGCCGCAACTTCGCGGCCGGCATGAGCGGCGGTGTCGCCTTCGTCTACGACGAAGACGGCCAGTTCGCCACGCGCTGCAACCTCTCGATGGTGTCGCTCGACAAGGTGCTGACCTCGGCCGAGCAGATTGCGAGCGTGCATCGCAAGATCTGGCACGGGGGCGAAACCGACGAGGCCCAGCTCAAGAAGCTGCTCGAAGAGCACCACCGCTGGACCGGCAGCAAGCGCGCGCGCGAACTGCTCGACACCTGGGCCGTGTCGCGCACCAAGTTCGTCAAGGTGTTCCCGAACGAATACAAGCGCGCCCTCGCCGAACTGCACGACCGCAAGGTCGAGCTGACGAGCAGCGGCAACAACGCGCACGTGGGCCTCGAGCCGCACGCGCTGGCGCCCGCACCGCAGACCGCGCCGGCTTCGGTCTGAGCGCCCACGAGAACGCAGAGAGAACAAAGGAAAGCACGATGGGAAAGATCACCGGCTTCATGGAGCATGAGCGCATTGAAGAGKGCTACAAGCCGATCGAAGAGCGCGTCAAGCACTACAAGGAATTCGTCGTCGGCCTGACGCCCGAGCAGGCCAAGGTGCAGGGCGCGCGCTGCATGGACTGCGGCACGCCGTTCTGCAACAGCGGCTGCCCGGTCAACAACATCATTCCGGACTTCAACGACCTCGTGTACCGCAACGACTGGCAGAACGCCTTCGCGGTGCTCGACTCGACCAACAACTTCCCGGAGTTCACCGGCCGCATCTGTCCCGCGCCTTGCGAGGCAGCCTGCGTGCTCAACGTGAACGACGACGCGATCGGCATCAAGTCGATCGAGCACGCGATCATCGACCGCGCCTGGGACGAAGGCTGGGTGGCGCCGCGCGTTGCCAAGCACAAGACCGGCAAGAAGGTGGCCGTGGTGGGTTCGGGCCCGGCCGGCATGGCGGCTGCGCAGCAGCTCGCGCGCGCCGGCCACGACGTGACGCTGTTCGAGAAGAACGACCGCATCGGCGGCCTGCTGCGCTACGGCATCCCCGACTTCAAGATGGAGAAGACCCACATCGACCGCCGCGTCGAGCAGATGAAGGCCGAGGGCGTCACCTTCCGCACGGGCGTGATCGTCGGTGCCGCGAAGGATCCGCTGGGCAAGGGCTCCAAGGTCACCAACCTGGCCAAGGAAATCGTCACGCCGGAACAGCTTCAGAAGGAATTCGACGCCGTGCTGCTCACGGGCGGTGCCGAGCAATCGCGCGACCTGCCGGTGCCCGGCCGCGATCTCGACGGCATTCACTTCGCCATGGAATTCCTGCCCCAGCAGAACCGTGTCAACGCGGGCGACAAGGTCAAGGGCCAACTGCGCGCCGACGGCAAGCACGTGATCGTCATCGGCGGCGGCGACACCGGCTCCGACTGCGTGGGCACCAGCAATCGCCATGGCGCAATCAGCGTCACGCAGTTCGAACTGATGCCGCAGCCGCCCGAGGAAGAGAACCGCCCGCTGACCTGGCCCTACTGGCCGATCAAGCTGCGCACCAGCTCCAGCCATGAGGAAGGCTGCGAGCGCGAGTTCGCGATCTCCACCAAGGAGTTCATCGGCGAAAAGGGCAAGGTCACTGGCCTCAAGACCGTGCGCGTCGAGTGGAAAGACGGCCGCATGCAGGAAGTGGCCGGCAGCGAGCAGATCCTCAAGGCCGACCTCGTGCTGCTGGCGATGGGCTTCGTGAGCCCGGTGGCCAACATCCTCGATGCCTTCGGCGTCGAAAAGGATGCGCGCGGCAACGCCAAGGCAACGGTCGATTTCATCGGCGGCTATGCCACGAACGTGCCGAAGGTGTTCGCAGCGGGTGACATCCGCCGCGGCCAGTCGTTGGTGGTATGGGCCATTCGCGAAGGCCGCCAGGCCGCGCGCTCGGTGGATGAATTCCTGATGGGATTCAGCGATTTGCCGCGCTGAATTTTGTTTCAATTTGGCGAGGCCGGCCGCGGCCCCGCTATCATTCGCGGAAACCGCATGCCGGGATGCCTGAAAAGGCGCCCGGCTTTTTTATTGAGATGGACCCAGCCGCACAGCCACAATCATTCGCAGAGTTCCGCGACGTCACGTTCGGCTACGGCGCGCGCGCGATCCTCGACGGCGTCTCGTTCACCGTCCCGCGTGGCAAGGTCACGGCCCTGATGGGCGCCTCGGGCGGCGGCAAGACCACGGTGCTGCGATTGATCGGCGGACAGCAGCGGGCGCAGCGCGGCGAAGTGCTCTTCGACGGCCACGACGTCGGCAAGTTCGACACCGCGGCGCTCTATGCGGCCCGGCGCCGCATGGGCATGCTCTTCCAGTTCGGTGCCTTGTTCACCGACATGAGCGTGTTCGACAACGTGGCCTTTCCATTGCGCGAGCACACGCAGATGTCCGAAGCGCTGGTGCGCGACGTGGTCCTCATGAAGCTCGACGCCGTGGGCCTGCGCGGTGCGCGCGACCTGATGCCGAGCGAAGTGTCGGGCGGCATGGCGCGGCGCGTGGCGCTGGCCCGTGCGATTGCCCTCGACCCCGATCTTGTGATGTACGACGAGCCCTTCGCCGGCCTCGATCCGATTTCGCTCGGCACCGCAGCGCGATTGATCCGCCAGCTCAACGACACGCTCGGGCTGACCAGCCTCGTCGTGTCGCACGATCTCGAAGAAACATTCCGGATTGCCGACCACGTGATCATCCTCGCCAACGGCAGCATCGCCGCGCAAGGCACGCCGAGCGAAGTGCGCGAAAGCACCGACCCGCTGGTGCATCAGTTCGTGAACGCGCTACCCGACGGGCCCGTGCATTTCCACTATCCCGGCGTCAGCATCGAGGACGACTTCGGCAATGTGGAAGGAGGGCGCTCATGAGTTGGTGGAAGCCCGCCGACGCCGGCTTTGCGGTGCGCAGCCATCTGGCGAGTCTTGGCCATGGCGCCAAGCTCTTCATGCGCCTTGTCGGTCCCGGCGCACAGATCATGCGCCGCTTCGGCCTGGTGCGCGACCAGGTCCATTTCCTCGGCAACTACTCGCTCGCAATCATCGGCGTGTCGGGACTGTTCGTCGGCTTCGTGCTGGGCCTGCAGATGTACTACGCGCTGCAGCGCTACGGTTCTTCCGAGGCGCTCGGGTTGCTGGTCGCGCTGAGCCTGGTGCGCGAACTCGGGCCCGTGGTGGCGGCCCTGCTTTTCACCGGCCGGGCCGGAACATCGCTCACTGCCGAGATCGGGCTCATGAAAGCCKACGAGCAGTTGAGTGCCATGGAAATGATGGCGGTCGACCCGGTGCAGCGCATCCTTGCGCCGCGCTTCTGGGCCGGCGTGATCGCCATGCCGCTGCTGGCCGCCGTGTTCAGCGCGGTCGGCATCATGGGCGGCTACGTGGTGGGCGTGCTGATGCTGGGCGTCGACCCTGGCGCGTTCTGGGGGCAGATGCAGGGCGGCGTCGACGTGTGGCGCGACGTCGGCAACGGCGTGGTCAAGAGCATCGTGTTCGGCTTCACCGTGACCTTCATTGCGCTGCTGCAGGGTTACGAGGCCCAGCCCACGCCCGAGGGCGTGTCGCGCGCGACGACGCGCACGGTGGTCATGGCATCGCTCGCGGTGCTCGGGCTCGACTTCCTGCTCACCGCCATGATGTTCAGTATCTAAAGGGGCATTGCTCCAATCGTTCTAGAGAGTGCAAACCATGCAACGTTCCAACAACGACATCTGGGTCGGCCTGTTCGTGATGATCGGCGGCGCGGCACTGCTGTTCCTCGCGCTGCAGTCGGCCAACCTGCTGAGCCTGAATTTCCAGAAGACCTACACGGTCACCGCACGTTTCGACAACATCGGCGGGCTCAAGCCCCAGACCGCGGTCAAGAGCGCCGGTGTTGTGGTCGGACGTGTGGAATCCATCGCGTTCAACGACAAGGCCTTTCAGGCCGACGTCACGCTGGCATTGCAAAACCGTTACAGTTTTCCCAAGGACAGCTCGCTCAAGATTTTGACCAGTGGCCTGCTCGGCGAGCAGTACATCGGCATCGAAGCGGGCGCCGAGGAGAAGAACCTGCAACCCGGCGACACCATCACCGCGACCCAATCGGCCGTGGTGCTGGAAAACCTGATCAGCCAGTTCCTCTATAGCAAGGCGGCCGAGGGAAATGCCTCGACGCCGGGAACCGCCAACAAAAAATGAAAACACGTTTCTCTTCGTCGAATGCTATGAAAAACATAGCTAATGGCGCCCGCTGGATGGGTGCCGCTACCGTTCTGGCTGTTGTGGCGGGATGCGCCACGGGGCCCAATGCCAATCCGGCCGATCCGTTCGAGCCTTTCAACCGCGGCGTCACGCGTTTCAACGACACGGTCGATGACGCAGTGCTCGTGCCGGCGGCCACGGCCTACCAGCGCGCGTTGCCCTCGATGGTCCGCACGGGGGTGAACAACTTCTTCGGCAATCTTGGCGATGTCTGGAACTTTGCCAACAACGTGGCGCAGCTCAAGCTGCAAGGCAGCGCCGAGACCTTCATGCGTCTGAACGTCAACACCTTCTTCGGGCTCGGCGGGCTGCTCGACGTCGCCACCGAAGCGGGAATCCCCCGCCACGAAGAAGATTTCGGCCAGACGCTGGGCTACTGGGGTGTAGGCGCCGGCCCGTATGTCGTGCTGCCGCTCCTGGGCTCCTCGACCCTGCGCGACACCGCGGCGCGTCCGGTGGACATGTATGGCGACCCGCTGGGGCACATGGAGGACGTGGCCTGGCGGAATTCGCTGACGGTCCTGCGCGTCGTCGATACGCGCTCGCAGTATCTGCGCGCCAGCCGGCTGCTCGGCGAGGCGGCACTCGACAAGTATTCGTTCACGCGCGATGCATTCCTGCAGCGTCGCCGCAGCCAGGTCTACGACGGCAATCCGCCGGACGATGGCGCCGGAAACAACCCGCCGGACGACGGCGGCGGAAAGTAAGAGGACGGCGGAAGTGGACGATGAAGCGCTTGCATCCGGTTGCAAGGCTTCACCTCCGCTTCAGGAACCCGGTCGGCCTGGGGCCGGTCGAATCCGTTCTTGTCGTAGCGCTTCAGCCGCCGGTGGCGACTCGGTGCTTCGTCGATTTTCAAATTTTGAGGGACTCTCCATGAACAACAAGATCTTGCAACGACGCGATGTGGGCCGCCTGGCTTTGGCCGGTGCCTTGCTGTTTGGCGCCGCTGTCGCTTTCGTCCGGCCCGCCTACGCTGCCGACGAGGCGCCCGACGCCCTCGTGAAGCGCCTGTCGACCGACGTGCTCGAAACGATCAAGGCCGACTCCTCCATCAAGGCGGGCGATGTCAACAAGATCATGCTGCTGGTCGACAGCAAGATCATGCCCAACGTCAATTTCCAGCGCATGACGGCCTCTGCGGTCGGTCCGGCCTGGCGCCAGGCCACGCCCGAGCAGCAGAAGCGCCTGCAGGAAGAATTCAAGGCGCTGCTGGTGCGCACCTATGCCGGCGCGCTCGACCAGGTGGTCGACCAGACCGTCACGGTGCGCCCGTTCCGCGGCTCGGCCGATGACAAGGAAGTGCTGGTTCGCACCGAGATCCAGGGCCGCGGCGATCCCGTGCAGCTCGACTACCGTCTCGAAAAGACACCCGGCCAGGGGGCAGGCTGGAAGGTCTACAACCTCAACGTGCTGGGCGTCTGGCTGGTCGATACCTACCGCACCCAGTTCTCGCAAGAGATCAATGCCCGCGGCATCGATGGCCTGATCGCCGCGCTGGCCGCTCGCAACAAGAACAACGGCAAGGGCTGACCGGGCAACGCCATGCTGGTCCTGCCCACCAAGCTCACCCACGACGAGGCCCCCGCCTGCATGCGCATGCTGCAGCAGGGGTTGAAGGGCCAGGCCGATTCGTCATCCACGGTGGTCGACGCCACCGCGCTGGCCCAGTTCGATTCGTCGGCGTTGGCGGTGCTGCTCGAATGCCGCCGCGAGTCCAGCGCGCTGGGCCGCGGTTTTGCAGTCAAGGGACTCTCGCCGCGTCTGCGCGAGCTGGCCGCGCTGTACGGGGTGGCGGGTCTGCTGCCCGCAGCACCCTGACACCCTAGCGCGTGCGTGGCACTGCTGCGGTCAGCAGCGTGAGCGCCTTGTTCAGGGTCGAGGTCGCGAATCGCTCTCCCTTGGAGTGGCCGATGCGCACGACGACGAGATCGTGCGACGGAATCACGAGCACGAACTGCCCCCCTGCGCCGAGCATGTAGTAGGCCGTCGTCGGCACCGCCAGCGCCCCCGTTCCATTGATCCAGAAGAATCCCCCGTAGATGGGGCGCTGGTCTGCGGCCCAGGCGGGTGCGACCGTGCTCACGAAATTGACGAACCCGTCGGGAAGAATGCGTTCGCCGTTCCACACGCCGTCCTGCAGGTAGAGATTGGCCAGTCGGGCCCAATCGCGGGCCGACATGAAGTCGTAGCCTTGCGTGAGGAAGTTGCCGTAGGGGTCGGTCTCGATCACCATGGAGCGGATGCCGATCTTGTCAAAGATGGCGCGCTGCGGGAACGAGAGGTACTCCTCACCGCGCTTCTCGACCGCGAGGCGGACCAGGTAATTGGCAAGCACCGGATCGGTGTTGCGGTAGCGGCCCACCGTGTTGGGCGGCCATTGCTGCGGCCGGGTCGCGGCGTAGTTGAACGCGTTGATCCGGCCCGTGTAGTAGTAGATGTGATCGGGGTAGGTGCCGTTGGGATCGAAGTCCGGATCGTCCGGTGCCTTGATGCGCAGCCCGCTGGACATGCGCAGGATGTCGGCAATGCGGATCTGCTGCCGGCCGTCGCCGGCACCTTGCCACTCGGGAATCGGCGCGGGCTGGTCGAGCTTGTACGCGCCCTGCTTGATCAGCACGCCCATCATCGTGGCCACGACGCTCTTGCCCATCGACCATGATTCGAGCGGCGTTGTCGTGCCGATGCCGTTCATGTAGCGCTCTCCGATGAGCCGCCCCTTGTGCGTGACCACGAAGGCCGCGGTGTAGGCCTCCGTTGTTTCGAAGGCGGCGTCGATGGCCTGGGTCACCTTGGTCATGTCGACGCCGGCGGGCGGCGGGTCGTTCGGCAGCACATCCCCCATGGGCCAGGGAACGGTCGCGGGGTCGGCCAGCGCGCTCTTGACATTGACGGGTGTGAAGAGAACATCGTCCTTGCCGGGCGGCAGCGTGATGCAACCCTGCGAACCGAAGTGGCGCGCCACCAGCGTCGGACCGCCGTTGGGTATCGTGATGCGGACCTCTTTCTTGACGCGGTCGACCACCGGTGTGCCCACCTTCTTGCGCTGCTCGTACGGCCCTGTGAAGTACCCGATGGTTTCGGCGGCGACAACAGGATCGAGTCCGGTGATGAATACCGCCGAGCACATCGCCTTGGCGTACCCGGACGTGTTGTGCTCCAGCACATCACCGGGTGGCGGCACGTAAGGCGTATTCAGTTCGAGGCACTTGGCGCGTGCAATGAGCGCCTCGCGGGCCGGCAGCTGGGCCGAACTGGAAGATGCGGTGCAAGGTTGGGCGGTGCCACCCCCTGTGCCAATGCCAACGCCAAGGCCGATACCACCCCCTCCGCCCCCGCCCCCTCCGCCCCCGCAAGCGGTCAGCACCATCGCCAGGAGCAGGGCGGTGACAGTTGAGAGGGGGCTGCGGATCAAACACTTCATGGGCGTTCCTCGCGGTGGGCGGTTGCGACGTGCAAACCGCAATACCGGCGGGATTGTGGGTGAAGTCCGGACCGATGCCTAGGGCGACCGGACCCTGCGTTCACCCCTGCACAGCGCTGAAAAACCCATCGCCCGTAAAATCGAAGGCTCCCATGCCCGCGATCTCATTCCAATCGGTCTCCAAGACCTACCCTCCCTCCAGACAGCAGAAAGCCCAAGGCAAACAAGGCTTGCGCGCAGTCGACGAGGTCAGCTTCCAGATCGAGCCGGGCGAGTTCTTCGGCCTGCTCGGCCCCAACGGCGCGGGCAAGACCACCCTGATCAGCATGCTGGCGGGCCTGTCGCGGCCGACGGCCGGTGCCATCAGCGTCCACGGCTTCGATGTGCAGCGCGACTACGCCCAGGCGCGCCGCCAGCTCGGCATCGTGCCGCAGGAGCTGGTGTTCGACCCTTTCTTCAACGTGCGCGAGTCGCTGCGCATCCAGTCGGGCTACTTCGGCATCAAGAACAACGACGGCTGGATCGACGAACTGCTGCACAGCCTCGGCCTGTCCGACAAGGCCGAGGCCAACATGCGCCAGCTCTCGGGCGGCATGAAGCGCCGCGTGCTGGTGGCCCAGGCGCTGGTGCACAAGCCGCCGGTGATCGTGCTCGACGAGCCCACGGCCGGCGTCGACGTCGAGCTGCGCCAGACGCTCTGGCAGTTCGTCGCCAGGCTCAACAAGCAGGGCAGCACGGTGCTGCTCACCACCCACTATCTCGAAGAAGCCGAGGCGCTCTGCAGCCGCATCGCGATGCTCAAGCAGGGCAGGGTGATCGCACTCGACCGCACCAGCGAGCTGCTGAAGTCGGCCGCCAGCAACGTGCTGCGCTTCAAGACCGACGCGATGCTGCCCTGGGCCATTGCCCAGCATGCGCGCATCACCGGGCGCATCGTGCAGCTGCCGGCGCAGAACGCCCACGAAGTCGAACAACTGCTGGCCGCCATCCGCGAAGCTGGCGTGGCGGTGGAAGACGTGGAAATGCGCAAGGCCGATCTCGAAGACGTGTTCATCGACCTGATGGCGGGCGAACAGACCCCGTTGGAGGTCGCAAGATGAGCGCCGCGCCGGGCCGCCCCAAGCAAGCGAAGCTCCCCCTCGGGGGGACGCGAGGACACGCAGTGCCGAGCAAGGGGGCCCTATGATGGCCGTTACCGGTTGGCGCGCGCTGCTCTACAAGGAGACGCTGCGCTTCTGGAAGGTCGGCTTCCAGACCGTCGGCGCGCCGGTGCTCACCGCGTTGCTGTACCTCATGGTGTTCGGCCATGTGCTCGAAGACCATGTGAAGGTCTACGGCACGGTCGGCTACACGGCCTTCCTGGTGCCGGGGCTCGTGATGATGAGCGTGTTGCAGAACGCCTTCGCCAACAGCTCGTCGTCGATCATCCAGAGCAAGATCATGGGCAACCTGGTGTTCGTGCTGCTCACGCCGCTGTCGCACTGGGGCTGGTTCTTCGCCTATGTGGGCTCGTCGATCATCCGCGGGCTGGCCGTGGGGCTCGGGGTGTTCGTGGTCACCATCTTCTTCGCGATGCCCAATTTCGTGGCGCCGGTCTGGATCGTCGTGTTCGCGCTGCTGGGCGCGGCCATGCTGGGCACGCTGGGCCTCATCGCCGGTCTCTGGGCCGAGAAGTTCGACCAGATGGCCGTGTTCCAGAATTTCCTGATCATGCCCATGACCTTCCTGTCGGGGGTGTTCTATTCGATCGGCTCGCTGCCGCCGTTCTGGCAGACGGTGAGCCACCTGAATCCGTTCTTCTACATGATCGACGGCTTCCGCTACGGTTTCTTCGGCGTGAGCGACGCCTCGCCCTGGCTCAGCCTGGGCATCGTCGGCACCGCCTGGCTGGTGGTGAGTGCCGTCGCCGTCCATCTGCTGCGTATCGGCTACAAAATCCGAGGCTGAAAGCCTCTTTCCAGACCCCATGACCGCTGAAGAACTCCAAGCCATCATCGTTGCCCACCTCCCCTGCGAGCACATCTCGCTCGAGGGAGATGGCCGACATTGGTACGCCACCATCGTCTCGGCCGAATTCGAGGGCAAGCGGGCCATTCAGCGCCACCAGCGGGTCTACGCCACCCTCGGTGCGAAAATGCATACCGACGAAGTGCATGCGCTCTCGATGAAAACCTACACGCCGGCCGAATGGGCGGCGGTGGAAAAGTAACTTTTCGGCCCCTTGTTCGCTTTGGGCCACCCAATTTCGCTGGATCCTCGATGGACAAACTTCTGATTCGCGGCGGGCGCCAGCTTCGCGGCGAGGTACTCATTTCCGGCGCCAAGAACGCCGCGCTGCCCGAGCTGTGCGCCGCGCTGCTGACCGACCAGCCCGTGACGCTGCACAACGTGCCGCGCCTGCAGGACGTGTCGACCATGCTCAAGCTGGTGCGCAACATGGGCGTCGCGGCCGAGCGCGACCACAACGGCACGGTGCAGCTCCATGCCGGCGACCTCGCCAACCCCGAGGCGCCCTACGAACTGGTGAAGACCATGCGTGCCTCCGTGCTGGCCCTGGGCCCGCTGCTGGCGCGCTTCGGCCATGCCAAGGTTTCACTGCCAGGCGGCTGCGCCATCGGCTCGCGGCCGGTCGACCAGCACATCAAGGGCCTGCAGGCCATGGGCGCCGAGATCGTGGTCGAGCACGGCTACATGATCGCCAGCCTGCCGGCGGGCCGCACCCGCCTGAAGGGCGCGCGCATCCTGACCGACATGGTCACCGTCACCGGCACCGAGAACTTCCTCATGGCCGCCGCACTGGCCGAGGGCGAGACGCTGCTCGAAAACGCTGCGCAGGAGCCCGAGATCGTCGACCTCGCCGAAATGCTGATCCGCATGGGCGCGAAGATCGAAGGCCACGGCACCAGCCACATCCGCATCCAGGGCGTCGAGAAGCTGCACGGCTGCGAGCACGCCGTGGTGGCCGACCGCATCGAGGCCGGCACCTTCCTCTGCGCCGTCGCGGCCACGGGCGGCGACGTGTTCCTGCGCCACGCCCGCGCCGACCACATGGACGCCGTGATCGACAAGCTGCGCGATGCCGGCTGCACGGTCGCGCCGGAAGAGGGCGGCGTGCGCATCAGCTCCAGGGCCCCGGCCTGCGAGCATCTCAAGGCGCAGAGCTTCAGCACCACCGAGTACCCTGGCTTTCCGACCGACATGCAGGCCCAGTTCATGGCCCTGAACGTGATCGCGCGCGGCGCGTCGATGGTCACCGAGACCATCTTCGAGAACCGCTTCATGCATGTGAACGAGATGGTGCGCCTGGGCGCCACCATCCATGTCGAGGGCAAGGTGGCGATGGTCGAGGGCGTGACCCAGCTCTCGGGCGCCACCGTGATGGCCACCGACCTGCGCGCCTCGGCCAGTCTCGTGATCGCCGGCCTCGTGGCCGAGGGCGAGACGCTGGTCGACCGCATCTACCACCTCGACCGCGGCTACGACCGCATGGAAGCCAAGCTGCGCGGCCTGGGCGCGGACATCGAACGGGTTTCGGGAGCCGCCGCATGATCACCCTGGCGCTCTCCAAGGGCCGCATCTTCGAAGAGACGATGCCCCTGCTGGCCGCGGCCGGCATCGAGGTCACCGAAGACCCCGAGAAATCGCGCAAGCTGATCCTCGACACCACCCGGCCCGACGTGCGGGTGGTGCTGGTGCGCGCGTCCGACGTGCCCACCTATGTGCAGTACGGCGGCGCCGACCTCGGCGTGACCGGCCTCGACGTGCTGCTCGAGCACGGCAACCAGGGTCTCTACCAGCCGCTGGACCTGCGCATCGCGGCCTGCCGCCTCAGCGTGGCGGTGCGCGCCGACTACGACTACGCGTCGGCCGTGAAGCAGGGCTCGCGCCTGCGCGTGGCGACCAAGTACGTCGGCCTCTCGCGCGATTTCTTCGCCACCAAGGGCGTGCACGTCGACCTGATCAAGCTCTACGGCAGCATGGAGCTCGCGCCGCTCACCGGCCTGGCCGACGCCATCGTCGACCTGGTCTCCACCGGCAACACGCTCAAGGCCAACCACCTGGTCGAGGTGGAACGCATCATGGACATCAGCGCGCGCCTCGTGGTCAACCAGGCCGCGCTCAAGCTCAAGCGCGAGCCGATCCGCCGCATCATCGACGCGTTTGCATCCGCCATTCCTGAGTCTTGAGGAACGCCGTGTCCGAAGAGAACAAGAGGGGCTTTTTTTCTAGACTCGACAGCCACTACGCGGCAGTCGAGATGATCAGGGACGCCTCCAAGGCGCTCTGGATCATTGCGGCGCTGCAAGCCATTTCGGCGCTGATCGGCGACAAGCTCGGATTGGTGGATGCCGCGCTGAATGCCGCCTGCGCGTTCGGCATTGCCCGCTTCCACAGCCGCGTTGCCGCGACCATTGCCCTGGTACTTGCGCTCGGAACCCTGATCTTTGCCGGTTATGGCATGGCAGCCGGCGGTCGCGTCAGCGGTGCGGGCGCATTAATCGCAGCTTTCGCCGTCTGGGCCTCGGCCCGAGCTTTGGAAGCGACCGTCAAAATTCGAGGCACGTTGGCCAACAAGCCGTCGCGTCTTTCAAGTGACCTCGAATGAGCATCCGTCCCGTTGGATATTTTTCTCGATACATACGATGAAACTGAAAGCAGCCCCCGCCCGTCTCTCCACGACTTCAGCCAGCTTCGACGCTGAATTCAAGGCGCGGCTGCATTGGTCCGCGGATGCGGACGCGGCGATCGAGAAAGTGGTGGCCGACATCCTGGCCGATGTGCAAAAGCGCGGTGACGAGGCGGTGCTGGAGTACACCAACCGCTTCGACAAGCTGGGTGTCGCCACGCTGCCCGAACTCGAACTCACGCAGGCCGAGCTGAAGGCCGCCTTCGAGTCGCTGCCCGCTGCGCAGCGCGACGCGCTCGGAGCTGCGGCCCGACGCGTGCGCAGCTACCATGAGGCCCAGAAGAAGGCGAGCGGCGAGAGCTGGAGCTACCGCGATGCCGATGGCACGCTGCTCGGCCAGAAGGTCACGCCGCTCGACCGCGTCGGCATCTACGTGCCAGGCGGCAAGGCCGCCTATCCGTCGAGCGTGCTGATGAACGCCATTCCCGCGCACGTTGCCGGCGTGGCCGAAATCATCATGGTCGTGCCGACGCCCAAGGGCGAGAAGAACCCGCTCGTGCTCGCCGCCGCCTACGTGGCCGGCGTGACGCGCGGCTTCACCATCGGCGGCGCGCAGGCCGTGGCCGCGCTGGCCTACGGCACCGCCACCATCCCCGCGGTCGACAAGATCACCGGCCCCGGCAACGCCTACGTGGCGGCCGCCAAGCGCCGCGTGTTCGGCACCGTGGGCATCGACATGATCGCGGGTCCGAGCGAGATCCTCGTGCTGGCCGACGGCAGCACGCCGCCCGAGTGGGTGGCGATGGACCTGTTCAGCCAGGCCGAGCACGACGAGTTGGCGCAAAGCATCCTGCTGTGCCCCGACGCGGCCTACATCGACCGCGTGCAGGCGGAAATCGACCGCCTGCTGCCCACCATGCCGCGTGCCGAAATCATCGCGGCCTCGCTCAATGGCCGCGGCGCGCTGATCCACACGAAGAGCATGGAAGAGGCCTGCGAGATCAGCAACCGCATCGCGCCCGAGCACTTGGAAGTCAGCAGCAGCGAGCCGCAGCGGTGGGAGCCGCTGTTGCGCCACGCCGGCGCGATCTTCCTCGGCGCCTTCACCAGCGAGAGCCTGGGCGACTACTGCGCCGGCCCGAACCACGTGCTGCCGACCAGCGGCACGGCGCGCTTCTCGAGCCCGCTGGGCGTCTACGACTTCCAGAAGCGCTCGAGCCTGATCGAAGTCAGCGAAGCCGGCGCCCAGGTGCTCGGCCCCATCGCCGTCACGCTGGCCGAAGGAGAAGGCTTGCAGGCGCACGCTGAAGCCGCCCGCATGCGCCTGCGTAAGATCTGAGGCTCTACAAAAACCCGTTTCCGGGAGGAGCTATCCAGATGATTCACCGTCTCTATCGTTCGCGGCTGTTCAAGTTCGCCACGGGCCTCGTTGCAGGCGCGGCCTTGCTGGCCGCCTGTACCCAGATGCCGCAGGTGCGCAACGAGCTGGCCGCAACGCCCAGCGCCGCCGCGCCTGCCGCGCCAGCACCGGCACAGCTCGGCACGCAATGGGGCGAAGGCATCGAATCGAAGACCCGCACGGTCGCCGCCAAGCGGCTGTCCCCGCAGCCCGACGAAGTGGCCTCGCTGGGCTACAACGACGCAGCCAGCGTGCGCCGCGATGCGGGCAGCAACCCCGAGCGCCGGCTCAACCTGCAACTGGCCCAGGGCGATGTCGAATGGTCGGTGCTCGACGAGAGCGACCGCCCCCTGCCGCTGCAGCGGGCGCGCCGCAGCAACGACATGTTCCGTCTTGCCGGCATCGAAGGCGCGCGCTACACGCTGCGCTTTCGCAACCTCAGCGACCGCAGCTACGAGGTGATCGCCACGGTCGACGGCCTCGACGTGCTGAACGGCAAGCCCGGCAGCCTGCGCAACGGCGGTTATGTGCTGCGCCCGCAGCAGACACTCGACATCGAAGGCTTCCGCAAGAGCCAGAGCGAGGTCGCGGCTTTCCGCTTCGCCGCACCGGGCCGCGCCTATGCGGCGAACACCGAGGCCGGCGACGTGCGCAACATCGGCGTGATCGGCACCGCATTGTTCGAGCTCGAGCAGCCCGAGGCACCGCGCCGCCCGCGCCGCGACGCCACGCCGCCGCAGCCCAACGCTTTCCCGGCCGACGGCTCGTACGCGCCGCCGCCGCGCTACCGCAAGTGACGCCATGAGCCGTGCCGCCGTCCTGCTGCTGCCGCGCCTGCCGGTGCTGTTGCTCGCACTGGCGGCCGGTGCCGGTGCGCAGGCGATGAGCATCCGCGAGTTGCGCGCACTCGAAACCAACGAGAAGGACGGCAAGGCCTACGCCAGCTATTACCTTGTCGGCGTGCTCGAAGGCCTGCGCGAAGGCGTCGAGTCGTCGCAGCGCAACGGCCAGAAGCCCAGCTTCTGCGTCGAGGGCCGCCGCCTCGAGCCCTCGATGGCCCGTTCGCTCTACCAGACCGAGCTGACCCGCAACGCCGACAGTTACGAAGCCGACATGCCCGTGCAACTGGTCATGTCCGGCGCCCTCAGAAACAGCTACCGCTGCACCCGATGAACACCTCCGACTCCGCCCCCCCGCCGTTCGACCGCATCCGTGCCGACGTACGGTCCATGCACGGCTACGCGGTGCAGGACGCACGCGGCTTTGTCAAGCTCGACGCCATGGAGAACCCCTTCGGCCTGCCACCCGCGCTGCAGGCCAAGCTCGGCGCGCGGCTCGGCGCGCTGGCACTCAACCGCTACCCGGGCGACCGCGGCGCCKACCTGCGGCGCGCGCTGGCCGCCCATGCGCAGATGCCGGAAGGCTTCGAGCTGATGCTGGGCAACGGCTCGGACGAGCTGATTTCGCTGTTGGCCATGGCCTGCAACCTGCCCGGGGCCACCGTGCTGGCCCCCGTGCCCGGTTTCGTGATGTACGCGATGAGCGCCAAGCTGCAGGGCCTGCGTTTCGTCGGCGTGCCGCTGACGGCCGATTTCGAGCTGGACGAGGCCGCCATGCTCGCCGCCATCGCGCGCGAGAAGCCCGCCATCGTTTACCTGGCCTATCCGAACAACCCGACCGCCAATCTCTGGGACGACGCCGTCGTCGAGAGGATCGTCGAGGCCCAGGGCGCGCAGGGCGGCCTGGTGGTGATCGACGAGGCCTACCAGCCCTTCGCCGCCCGCAGCTACATCGACCGCCTCGCGAAGCACGGCCATGTGCTGCTGATGCGCACGCTCAGCAAGTTCGGCCTGGCGGGCATCCGCCTGGGCTACCTCATGGGGCCGGCCGCGCTGATCGCCGAGATCGACAAGGTGCGCCCGCCCTACAACATCAGCGCGCTCAACTGCGAGTGCGCGTTGTTCGCGTTGGAGCACGTCGAGGTGTTCGAAGCCCAGGCGCGGCAGATCCGCGAGGAGCGCCACCGCCTGATGATGGGCCTGGGCCGGCTGCCGGGCGTCAAGACCTGGCCCAGCGACGCCAACATGATCCTTTTGCGCGTGCCCGATGCCGCCAAGACCTTTGAGGGCATGAAGGCGCGCGGTGTTCTGGTGAAGAACGTTTCTAAAATGCACGTACTGCTGGCAAATTGCCTGCGCCTCACCGTCGGAACGGCCGACGAGAATGCGCAGATGCTCGCGGCACTCGAAGCCTCACTATGACCACCCCCACCACCCAGTACGGTGCCGATCGCACCGCATCGGTCACCCGCAACACCGCCGAGACCAAGATCACCGTCAGCGTCAACCTCGACGGCACCGGCAAGGCGAAGCTGTCCACCGGCATCGGTTTCTTCGACCACATGCTCGACCAGATCGCGCGCCACGGACTGATCGACCTCGACATCGACTGCCAGGGCGACCTGCACATCGATGGCCATCACACGGTGGAAGACGTGGGCATCACGCTGGGCCAGGCCGTGGCCAAGGCCATCGGCGACAAAAAGGGCATCAGACGTTATGGGCATGCCTACGTGCCGCTCGACGAAGCGCTGAGCCGCGTGGTCATCGATTTTTCGGGCCGTCCAGGTCTGGTCATGCACGTGCCCTTCACCAGCGGCATGATCGGCACCTTCGACAGCCAGCTCACCTACGAGTTCTTCCAGGGCTTCGTGAACCACGCCTTCGTCACGCTGCACATCGACAACCTCAAGGGCGTGAACGCGCACCACCAGTGCGAGACCGTGTTCAAGGCCTTCGCCCGTGCGATGCGCGGCGCGCTCGAGCTCGATCCGCGCTCCGCCGGCGTCATTCCATCGACCAAGGGTTCGCTCTGAAATCCTCCAGCGAACAGCTATGAAATCTGTAGCAAATACCGTCGCGGTCGTCGACTACGGCATGGGCAACCTGCGCTCCGTCTCGCAGGCTGTGCAGCATGCGGCCGATCAGGTCGGTGTGCAGGTCTTCGTCACTTCCGACCCGGAGGTGGTGCGCAAGGCCACCCGCGTGGTGCTGCCGGGGCAGGGCGCCATGCCCGACTGCATGCGCGAGCTGCGCGACTCCGGCCTGCAGGAGTCGGTGCTCGAGGCGGCCGCCAGCAAGCCGCTCTTCGGCGTCTGCGTCGGCATGCAGATGCTGCTGTCGCGCAGCGACGAAGGCCCGACCGATGGCCTGGGCCTCATCCCCGGCGAGGTCGTCAAGTTCGAACTCGCGGGGCGGCTGCAGCCCGACGGCAGCCGCTTCAAGGTGCCCCAGATGGGCTGGAACCAGGTGCGCCAGGCCCAGCCGCATGCGGTGTGGGCGGGCGTTCCCGACCTGAGCTATTTCTACTTCGTGCACAGCTTCTATGCGCGGCCGGCCGACGCCCGGCACAGCGTGGGCGAAGCTGATTACGGCGCGAGCTTTACCGCAGCCATCGCACGCGATAACATTTTTGCCACCCAGTTCCACCCGGAGAAGAGTGCGGACCATGGGTTGCAGCTCTACCGAAATTTCCTCCACTGGAATCCCTGACCTTATATTTCCGACCGGGCCGAACCTTCCTCTGCCCGGATTCCGCACACTCGCGTCACTTCCATGCTCCTCATTCCCGCCATTGATCTCAAAGACGGCCACTGCGTTCGCCTCAAACAGGGCGACATGGACCAGTCCACCATCTTCAGCGAAGACCCCGCCGCCATGGCCCGCAAATGGGTCGAGGCCGGCGCGCGCCGGCTGCACCTGGTCGATCTGAATGGCGCCTTTGCCGGCAAGCCGCAGAACCACGCGGCGATCAAGGCCATCCTGCAGGAAGTGGGCGACGATATTCCGGTGCAGCTCGGCGGCGGTATCCGCGACCTCGACACCATCGAGCGCTACATCGACGACGGACTGCGCTACGTGATCATCGGCACCGCCGCGGTCAAGAACCCGGGCTTCCTGAAGGACGCCTGCAGCGCCTTCGGCGGCCACATCATCGTGGGCCTCGACGCCAAGGACGGCAAGGTCGCCACCGATGGCTGGAGCAAGCTCACGGGCCACGAGGTGGCCGACCTCGGCAAGAAGTTCGAGGACTACGGCGTCGAGTCGATCATCTACACCGACATCGGCCGCGACGGCATGCTCTCGGGCATCAACATCGAGGCCACAGTCAAGCTGGCGCAGGCGCTGACCATTCCGGTGATCGCCTCGGGCGGTCTGTCCAACATGCGCGATATCGACATGCTGTGCGCGGTCGAGTCCGACGGCGTCGAGGGCGTGATCTGCGGACGCGCCATCTACTCCGGCGACCTCGACTTCGCCGCCGCGCAAGCGCGCGCGGACGAACTGGCCGGCGCCTGACGCTTTCCCCCGCAGCGCGTGCTTTCCGCGCTCGCCATTGCCAACTACCGCTCGCTGCGCCAGCTGACGGTGCCGCTCGGCCGCCTCACGGTGGTCACCGGGGCCAACGGCAGCGGCAAGTCGAGCGTCTACCGCGCGATGCGGCTGCTGGCCGACATTGCCAACGGTGGGGTGATCCGCTCGCTGGTGCGCGAGGGCGGGTTGTCTTCCACGCTCTGGGCTGGGCCCGAGCGCTTCTCGGCGGCGATGCTGCGCGGCGACGTGCCGGTACAGGGCACCACGCGCAGCGAGCCGGTCGCGCTGAAACTGGGGTTCGCCGGGGCCGAGGCGGAAGATTTCGGCTACGCCATCGACATCGGCCTGCCGCCGCCGATTCCGTCGACAGCCTTCTCGCGCGACCCCCAGATCAAGCACGAAGCGATCTGGAGCGGCCCGCTGCTGCGGCCCTCGACGCAACTGGTCGACCGCAAGGGCGCGGCGCTTCGCCTGCGTGAAGGGAAGAGCTGGCAGGCCGTCGGCCGGCCGATTCCGGCCTTCGCCAGCATGATGACGGAGCACGCCGACCCTCGCGACGCACCCGAGATGCTCACGCTGCGCGAGCAGATGCGCTCCTGGCGCTTCTACGACCACTTCCGTTCCGACGCCGAAGCGCCGGCGCGCCAGCCGCAACTGGGCACCTACACGCCCGTGCTCGCCAACGACGGCGCCGACCTGGCCGCGGCGCTGCAGACCATCCGCGAGATCGGGGACGGCGAGGCGCTCGATCGTGCGGTGGACGACGCCTTTCCGGGCGCCCGCATCGAAGTCGGCGTGGAGGGCGACCGCTTCCAGACGCTGATGCACCAGCACGGCCTTCTGCGGTCCTTGACGGCGGCGGAACTCTCGGACGGCACCCTGCGCTACCTGTTGTGGATTGCGGCGCTGCTGACGCCCCGTCCGCCCGCGCTGCTGGTGCTCAACGAGCCCGAGACCAGCCTGCACCCCGACCTGCTGCCGGCCCTCGGCCGTCTCATCGCGCAGGCGGCGCGGCAGTCGCAGGTGATCGTGGTGTCGCACGCGGCGCGCCTGATCGCCGCGTTGGACGACAGCGAAGGCCTGCAACAAGTGGTGCTCGAAAAGCAGTTCGGCGAGACGCGCATCGCGAATCTCGACATGAGCGAAATCCCGCGCTGGGAGTGGCCAGCGCGGTGAGCTGCTTGTCGGCCCCCGGCTTTTGGCGTCCGCAAAGTTCTATTCAGCCTTCACCGACATCGTCTGGATGATCGTTTCCAGCTGCTCGCTCATCGGCAGGTTGATGCTCTCCCCCGTCGGCAGCTTGCGCATGAACCAGCGCTTGTACTGCCGGTGGATCTCGCCGTCTTCCGCCAGCACCTGGAAGGTGTCGTTGATCACCTTGGCCAGTTGCGGATCGCCCTTGCGGTACATGATCCCGTAGGGGTCGTAGGAGAGGAAGTCGCCGACCACCTCGTACTCGGCCTTGGCGGCGTCCCGCGCGATCAGCCCGTAGAGCAGCACGTCGTCGGTGGCGAACGCATCGGCCTGCCCGCTCTTCACGAGTCCGAACGATTCCGCGTGGTCGCGCGCCACCTGCAGGTCGATGCCGAGCTTGAACTTCTCCGAGAGCTCGCGCAGTGTCTTCTCGTTGGTCGTGCCGGCCGTCACCGCCACCTTCCTGCCGGCGAGGTCGCGGAACGACTTGATCGGCGAGCCCCTCTTCACCAGCACCTTGGTGCCCGAGACGAACATCGTCGGCGAGAAGCTCACGCGCTTCTGGCGCTCGAGGTTGTTGGTGGTCGAGCCGCACTCCAGGTCGACCTGGCCGTTCACGACCGCATCGATGCGCGAGTCGGAGGTCACGGGCGCCCACTTGATCGTGAGGCTCTTGTTCACCGCGTCCTCGATGGCCGTCACCAACGCGCGGCAGAGCTCGATCGAATAGCCGATCGGCTCCTTGCGCGCGCTGAGGTACGAGAACGGCACCGACGACTCGCGGTAGCCGATGGTGATGGCGCCCGTTTCGCGGGCCTTGGCGAGGGTGCCGGTGAGCGCCGTGGGGGCCTGTTGCTCCTGCGCCTGCGCCGGTGCTGCCGTGGCGAGCACGGCAGCCGCCAGCAGTCCGGCAAGGAAAACCGACAGCGTGGCCTTGGGCTTCATGGCGCGCCTCACGCGTGGGCGGGATGGGCGAGGGTGGCGGCGGCTTCTTCGTCGATCGCCCGGGCGTTGACCTCGGCATCGCTCTCGGACATCAGCTCGCCCTCCCACTTGGCCACCACGGCGGTGGCGATGGAGTTGCCTACCGCGTTGGTGGCCGAACGGCCCATGTCGAGGAAGGTGTCCACGCCCAGGATCAGCAGCAGGCCGGCCTCGGGAATGTCGAAGTGGTTCAGCGTGGCGGCAATCACCACCAGCGAGGCGCGCGGCACGCCGGCCATGCCCTTGGAAGTGAGCATCAGGATCAGCAGCATCGTGATCTGCGTGCTGAGCGGCATGTGGATGTTGTAGGCCTGCGCGATGAAGAGCACGGCAAAGGTGCAGTACATCATCGAGCCGTCGAGGTTGAACGAGTAGCCCATCGGCATCACGAAGCTGGAGATCTTGCGCTTCACGCCGAAACGGTCGAGCGCCTGCAGGATCTTCGGGTAGGCCGCTTCGGAGCTGGCCGTGGCGAAGGACAGCAGGAAGGCTTCCTTGATGAGCACCAGCAGCTTGAACACGCGTGGCCCGAGGAACAGGAAGCCCGCCAGGATCAGCACGCTCCACAGCACGAACAGGCCGAGGTAGAAGTCGCCCATGAACACCGCGAACTTCAGCAGGATGCTCAGGCCGTTCACCGCCACCGTGGCAGCCATTGCGGCCAGCACGGCCAGCGGCGCGAGTTTCATCACGTAGCCCGTGATCTTGAGCATGGCGTGCGAGAGTTCCTCGATGGCCGCCACCAGCGTCTTGGCCTTGTCGCCGAGCGAGGCGAGCGCAACGCCGAAGAACATCGAGAACACCACGATCTGCAGGATCTCGTTGTTGGCCATGGCCTCGACGAACGACTTGGGCACCGTGTGGCTCACGAAGTCTTTCAGCGTGAACTTGGAGGTGGCCAGGTTGGCCGAGGCGCCGATGTCGGGCAGCGGCAGGCCGAGGTTCTCGCCGGGCTTGAGCAGATTGGCCATGACCAGCCCGATGACCAGCGAGATCAGCGAGGCGGTGAGGAACCAGCCGATCGCCTTGCCGAACACGCGGCCCACCGCCTTGGCGTCGCCCATGTGCGCGATGCCCACCACCAGTGTGGAGAACACCAGCGGCCCGATCAGCATCTTGATCAGGCGCAGGAACACGTCCGAGATGATGGAAACATAGTCCGCGATTTCTTTCGCGGCCTTCTTGTCCGGAAAGCTCGTGAAGATCATGTAGCCAACGATGATGCCGAGCACCATGGCAATCAGGATCCAGGCGGCCATCGGCAGCTTCTTCTTCATGCGTATCCCCTTTGTCGTGTGTGAGTGATTTTTTTCGAGGGCACGGGACCGACTTGCACGTTGTCCCCCGATGCAAGCAGCGACAGGGTATCCAAGAAGGCCCCGGGCACGCAATGGCTCCCAATGCCAATTCCGTGCCATGACATGGGCGCTGCCTACAATTCCTCACATGGAAATCACCCCGATCGAGTTTCGTGGCCAGCCCGCAGTCCGTGCCATCGGCGCCGACGGAAGCACCCTGACCGTGGCGCTGCATGGCGCACAAGTGCTCTCCTGGAGCACGTCTGACGGGGTGGAGCGGTTCTTCGTCAGCCCGCGCGCGGTGTTCGACGGGAAGACCGCGATCCGGGCCGGTGTGCCGATTTGCTGCCCCCAGTTCAACATGCGCGGCATGTTGCCCAAGCATGGATTCATGCGCAATTTGCCTTGGGAGCCGCAGGCCTCCCGCACCGCGGCCGGCACCGTGGCGTTCAGGCTGCGCGACAACGAGGCCACCCGGGCACTCTGGCCGCACGCTTTTGAGGCACGCCTCGAAGCGACGCTGGCGCCCGGCCAGCTGCGCATTGCGCTCACGCTGGCCAACATCGACCACGCACCCTGGACCTTTGCCGCGGCGCTGCACTCCTACCTGCGCGTCGACGACATCGCCGATGTGCGCCTCGAAGGCCTGCAGGGTGCCAACCGCTGGGATTCGCTGCGCAACGACCGCCATGTGGAGATGTCGGCCGCATTGCGGTTCAACGCCGAATTCGACAGCGTCTACGCCGCTCCGGCGAAACCGCTGCGCCTGGTGCAGCCAAGCGGTACGCTCGAAATCACCCAAAGCGCGAGCTGTACCGAAACCGTGGTCTGGAACCCGGGCGCGGCGCTCTGCGCTACGCTGCCCGACATGCCGGCCGACGGCTACCGCCACATGCTCTGCGTCGAAGCGGCCCGCATCGACGAACAAGTGCTGCTGGCGCCCGGCGCCCAATGGCAGTGCTGGCAACAGCTCAACGTCCTCTGATTTCCTTCCGGTCCATTCCCATGCTTGCCAAACGCATCATTCCCTGCCTCGACGTCACCGGCGGCCGCGTCGTCAAGGGCGTCAACTTCCTCGAACTGCGCGATGCCGGCGATCCGGTCGAGATCGCGGCGCGCTACAACGCGCAGGGGGCCGACGAGCTCACTTTCCTCGACATCACCGCCACCAGCGATGGGCGCGACCTGATCCTGCCGATCATCGAGGCGGTGGCCTCGCAGGTCTTCATTCCGCTGACGGTCGGCGGCGGCGTGCGCACCGTGGCCGATGTGCGCCGGCTGCTCAATGCGGGCGCCGACAAGACCAGCTTCAATTCGGCGGCCATCGCCAATCCGCAGGTGATCAACGACGCCTCGCAGAAGTACGGTTCGCAATGCATCGTGGTGGCCATCGATGCCAAGCGCCGCAGCCCCGAAGAAGCTGCCACGCGCGGCCCGGGCTGGGACGTGTACAGCCACGGCGGCCGCAAGAACACCGGCCTCGACGCCGTGGAATGGGCAACCGAGATGGTGCGCCGCGGCGCCGGCGAAATCCTGCTCACCAGCATGGACCGCGACGGCACCAAGAGCGGCTTCGACCTTGAACTCACCCGCGCGGTGAGCGACGCCGTCAACGTGCCGGTGATCGCCTCGGGCGGCGTCGGCAGCCTCGACGACCTGGCCGACGGCATCCAGACCGGCGGCGCCGATGCGGTGCTGGCCGCCAGCATCTTCCACTACGGCGAACACACCGTGGGCGAGGCGAAAGCCCGCATGGCCGCACGGGGTATCCCGGTGCGAATCGACCGCTGAGGGGTCTTTGCCTATCCCCGACAATATCCCGATGAACTGGCTCGATGAAGTGAAATGGGACGCGAACGGCCTGGTGCCCGTGATCGCGCAGGAACAAGGCAGCAACGACGTGCTGATGTTCGCCTGGATGAACCGCGAGGCGCTCGAAAAGACCGCCAAGCTGGGCCGCGCCGTGTATTTCAGCCGCTCGCGCAACAAGCTGTGGTTCAAGGGCGAGGAGTCGGGCCATGTGCAGACGGTGCACGAGATCCGCCTCGACTGCGACAACGACGTGGTGCTGCTCAAGGTCACCCAACTCGGCCACGAGCCCGGCATCGCCTGCCACACCGGCCGCCACAGCTGTTTCTTCAGCAAATACGAGAAGGGCCAGTGGACCGTGGTCGAGCCGGTCTTGAAAGACCCGGAGTCAATCTACAAATGACGGCCATTGTGAACACCTCCGACGCCCTCGCACGCCTGGCTGCGGTCATCGAAAGCCGCCTGCCCGCGCAAGGCGGCGATCCCGAGAAGAGCTACGTCGCGCGCCTGCTGCACAAGGGCCCCGACGCCTTCCTCAAGAAGATCGGCGAGGAAGCCACCGAGGTCGTGATGGCCGCCAAGGATGCCGACCACGGCGGCGACCGCTCGAAGATAGTGAACGAAGTGGCCGACCTGTGGTTCCACACCATGGTGGCGCTCGCCCACTACGGTTTCTCGCCCGCCGAAGTCGTTGCGGAGCTCGAGCGCCGCGAAGGCACCAGCGGCATCGAGGAAAAAGCCCTGCGCAAGGTGCAGGCCCGCGAGGCAAGCAACGATTGAAAGGACATCTCATGGCCAACGACATCGTGAACGTGGAACCCGACGACTCGCTCAAGACCTGGGGCTGGGTCAGCTACATCCTGCATCTGATCGTCGCCATCGGCGCTGTCGTGCCGGGGGCGCAGGCGTCCATCGTCCTGCTGCTCGTGGCCCTGGTGATCGATTTCGTGAAGCGCGACGACGCGGCCGGCACCTGGCAGGCCACGCACTACAGCTGGCGCATTCGCTCGGTGCTCTGGGCCGGCCTGCTGTACATCGTCACTTCGTGGCTCTGGCTGCTGCTTTTCGTGCCCGGCTGGATCGCCTGGAGCCTGATTTCGCTGTGGTTCCTGTACCGGATCGTGAAAGGCATGATCCGCATGAACGACAGCCGTCCCATGGAACCCAAAGATGTCATCTGATCCGAACTGCGTCTTCTGCAAAATCATCGAAGGCAAGATTCCTTCGCGCAAGGTCTACGAGGACGACGACCTGTTCGGTTTTCACGACATCGCGCCCTGGGCGCCGGTGCATTTCATGCTGGTGCCCAAGAAGCACATCGCCTCGATGGCGCAGCTCACGCCCGAGGACACCGCGTTGATGGGCAAGATCATGACCCTGGCGCCGAAGCTGGCGCTGGAGCAGGGCTGCAGGCCCTATCCGGACGGCGGCTACCGCATCCTCGTCAACACCGGCACCGAGGGCGGGCAGGAGGTTCACCATCTCCATGTCCATGTCATGGGCGGGCCCCGTCCCTGGCTTCGCGGTTGAATCGCATTAAGCCAAACTGTCACATTCCGCCCGACTAAAATCGGACACATTCTTAGGAGTCTTCTATGGGTTCTTTTTCTATCTGGCACTGGCTGATCGTGCTGCTCGTCGTGGTCATGATCTTCGGCACCAAGAAGCTGCGGAACATGGGTTCCGACCTTGGTGGCGCCGTGAAGGGCTTCAAGGACGGCATGAAGGACGGCAGCACCACCGATGCCTCCGCCGCCTCGTCGGCCCCCGCAGCGCAAGTGACCGGCCAGCCGGCCAACAGCGACAAGTCGACGATCGACGTCGAAGCGCGTCAGAAGTCCTGAGCGCGGACCGCACGTGCTCGACCTCGGCATTGAGAAGCTGGCGCTGATCGGCGTCGTGGCGCTGATCGTCATCGGACCGGAAAAGCTGCCGCGCGTGGCCCGCACGGTCGGCACCCTGCTCGGCAAGGCGCAGCGCTATGTGAACGACGTCAAGGCCGAAGTCAATCGTTCGATGGAGCTCGACGAGCTTCGCAAGATGAAGACCACGGTCGAGGATGCGGCGCGCGACGTCGAGCACAGCATCCACACCGGCGCGAGCGAGTTCGAGAAGCAGTTCTCCGGATCGGGCGAAACACTTTCCGCGCTGGCCGAGCCCGAAGCTCCGGTGCCCGAATACAAGCACCCCCGCAAGAACTGGCGCCTGAAGCAGGGCGCCACGCCACAGTGGTACAAGGCGCGCAACGGCGTGCGTACCAAGGCGCTGTCGGGTGCGGCGCGGGTTGCCCGCTTCCGCCCCCACAAGATCAACTAGCGCTTCAACACCCCCGCGTTTCTCGCTTGCCGCACGCCGGCCGGAGCCACGCTCTTTCCTTTCCCAATGGCCGATTCCGACGACAAGAACAAAGACAAAGAAGACGAGCTGGCGGGCACCGAGCAGCCGTTCGTGCAGCACCTGGTCGAGCTGCGCGACCGCTTGCTCTACTGCGTCTACGGCCTGGCGATCGCGGGCATCCTGCTGGCCATCTGGCCCGGTCCGGGCGGACTGATCGACCTGATCGCGATGCCGATCCGTGCGCACATGCCACCGGACGCCAAGCTCATCGCCATCGGCGTGTTCTCCCCATTCTTCGTGCCGCTCAAGGTGCTCATGATGACGGCCGTGCTGCTGGCGCTGCCGTGGCTCATGTACCAGGCCTGGATGTTCGTTGCGCCGGGGCTCTACAGCCACGAGAAGCGCTTTGCCCTGCCGCTGATCTTCTTCGGTAGCCTGCTGGCCTATGCGGGCATCGCCTTCGTGCAGTTCTTCGTGCTGGACAAGATGTTCAGCTTCATCCAGAAGTTCACGCCGGCCGCCGTGGCGGCCACACCGGACATCTCGTCGTACGTCGAGGCCATCCTGTCGCTCTACATCGCGTTCGGCGTCGCCTTCCAGGTGCCGATCGTCGTGATGCTGCTGGTGCGCTTCGAGATGGTGACCATCGAGAAGCTGAAGTCGTTCCGTGGCTACTTCATCGTGGTGGCCTTTGTGGTGGCCGCGGTGCTCACGCCGCCCGACGTGGTGTCGCAGCTGGCGCTGGCCGTGCCGATGTGCCTGCTGTACGAAGTGGGCATCATCGGTGCGCGCTATTTCGCGCAGGGCAGCAAGAAGCCAGAAGAAGAAAACGCCGATTCCTCGGCGTCTTCCTGATCGCGGTTATTCCTGCTGGTTCGGCACTTGCCGGACCGGGCTCTTGGGCCGCAGTCCCGGCGTCACGTCCAGCTCCATCTTGTCGCTGCCCCGCTGCAGCGCAAAGCGCGAGGTGCTGCCGGGCTTGAGTCCGGCCACCGCGGTCAGCAGGGCCTGCACGTTGTCGGTCTTCTTCTCGCCCACCGAGGTGATCACGTCGCCGGGCCGGATGCCGGCCTTGGCGGCGGGGCCGTTCTGCAGCACGCCGGTGATGATCACGCCCGCGTCGGCCTTCACGCCGAAGGTCTCGGCCAGTTCGGGCGACAGGTCGTTCGGCTCGACGCCGATCCAGCCGCGGCGCACCTGGCCTTCCTTCACGATGCCTTCGAGCACGATCTTGGCCATCGACACGGGAATCGCGAAGCCGATGCCCATGCTGCCGCCCGAGCGCGAGTAGATCGCGGTGTTGATGCCCTGCAGGTTGCCGCTGACGTCGATCAGCGCGCCGCCCGAGTTGCCGGGGTTGATGGCCGCATCGGTCTGGATGAAGTTCTCGAAGTTGTTGATGCCGAGCTGGTTGCGCCCGAGCGCCGAGACGATGCCGCTGGTCACGGTCTGGCCCACGCCGAAGGGGTTGCCGATGGCCAGCACCTGGTCGCCCACCAGCAGTTCGTCGGAATTGCCCAGAACGATGGCCGGCAGCTTGTCGAGCTCGATCTTGAGCACGGCGAGGTCGGTGTCGGGGTCGGTGCCGATCACCTTGCCGTGCGCGTGGCGGCTGTCGTTGAGGGTGACCTCGATCTCGTCGGCGCCCTCGACCACGTGGTTGTTGGTGAGGATGTAGCCGTCGGTGCTCACGATCACGCCGCTGCCCAGGCCCACCTGGGGCTGGTCGGCCTGGTCGCCGAAGAAGAAGCGGAACCAGGGGTCGTTGCTGCGCGGATGGCGCTGTGCGGCCTTGCTGGTGTTGATGCTCACGACCGCCGGCGAGGCCTTCTTGGCCGCCGCACTCAGGCTGCCGGGGGCGGGCACCGCGGGAGCGCCTGCCGGCGCCTCGACGATCGACACCACGCCGCCCAGCGAGGTCGCGCGCTTGTTGACCCATTCGGGCTTGAGCGTCGCAACGACGAAATAGGCCGCCAGCAGGACGGTCACGGCTTGGGCGAAGAGCAGCCAGGTGCGTTTCATGAAAATTGGATGAAATGACGTTTGAAGGCGCCGTCGGAGGCGGTGCTGGATGCGATTGTCCCTCAATGGGGTTGGCGATAAACCGCACCGCCTGGTCGAGATTGGCGCACGCCGCTGCGTGAATACGGGATAACCCTTAGCATCGCAAGGCGGTCTCATCCGGCCCGCGTTTTCAGGCCTCCCGCGCTGCCCACCCGGCAGGTGCGGCCAGGCGTTTCGTCGGCGCACCAATTCCCGCTTTCCCACCCGGTTTCGTGGCTGGCGCGCGGTCACGATCTCCCTGCCAGCCATGACTTCAGAAGCAATTTTTCCGGACGGCGCGCAGCCGGCCCCGGCACGCACGCTCGATGCGCGCGACTACAAGACCCTCGCCCTCTCGGCCCTCGGTGGAACGCTCGAGTTCTACGATTTCGTCATCTACGTCTTCTTTGCCACCGTCCTGGGCGCGCTCTTTTTCCCGGCCGACATGCCCGACTGGCTGCGGCAGCTGCAGACCTTCGGCATCTTCGCGGCCGGCTACCTGGCACGGCCGGTGGGCGGCATCGTCATTGCGCATTTCGGTGACCTGCTGGGCCGCAAGCGCATGTTCACGCTGTCGATCTTCCTGATGGCCGCGCCCACGCTGGTGATCGGCCTGCTGCCCACCTACGCGAGCATCGGCATCGCAGCGCCGCTGCTGCTGCTGGCGATGCGCGTGCTGCAGGGCGCGGCCATCGGCGGCGAGATGCCTGGCGCCTGGGTGTTCGTCGGCGAGCATGTGCCGGCGAAACGCTATGGCTTCGGCATCGGCACGCTGACTTCGGGCATCACGGGCGGCATCCTGCTGGGCTCGCTGGTCGCCGTGGCCATCAACCGCCACTATTCGCCGGAGCAGGTGAGCGGCTTTGCCTGGCGCATTCCCTTCATCCTGGGTGGCGTGTTCGGCCTCGTGTCGGTCTACCTGCGCCGCTTCCTGCACGAGACGCCGGTCTTCAAGGAACTGGCGGGCCGCAAGACGGTGGCGCGCGAACTGCCGCTGCGCACCGTGCTGCGCGAGCATCGCCTCCCGAGCGTGTATGTGGCGCTGCTGACCTGGGTGCTGTCGGCCGCGATCGTCGTGGTGGTGCTGTACACGCCCACCTACCTGCAGAAGGTGCACCACGTCCCGGCCGCGCTGGCGCTCGAAGCCAACGCGCTCGCCACCCTGACCCTGACCATCGGCTGCGTGCTGGTCGGCTGGCTCAGCGACCGCATCGGCACGCGCACGGTGATGCTCGTCGGCTGGGGCGGCCTCTTCGTCACGGCCTACCTGTTCTATACGGGGCTGCCCGGCACGCCGGCCACGCTGTTCTGGCACTACGGGCTGGTCGGCCTGTTCGTGGGCACCATCGCCACAGTGCCGATCGCGGGCGTGCGCGCCTTCCCGGCGCCGGTGCGCTTCACCGGTCTGTCTTTCGCCTACAACATGTCGTACGCGGTCTTCGGCGGCCTGACGCCGGTGATCCTCACGCTCTGGCTGCAGCATGACACGATGGCGCCGGCGCACTATGTCGCCGCGCTGGCGGCGCTGGGCTTCCTGCTGGCCCTGTGGCCACTGGCGGCGCGAGGCCATGCCATGCGCGATGGCGCGGGAGCCGCAGGGAGCGCGACAATGTCGCGATGAGCACCACACGCCACGAACTGCTCCACGCATTCGACCTGTTGTTGGCCCCCGGGCGCTTCAAGGACTACGGACCCAACGGCCTGCAGGTCGAAGGCCGCACCGTGGTCCGGAAGATCGTCTCGGGCGTGACCGCCAGCCGCGCGCTGATCGAGGCCGCGATCCACGCCGAGGCCGATGCCATCTTCGTTCACCACGGCCTGTTCTGGCGCGGCCAGGACGGCTGCGTCACCGGCTGGATGAAGCAGCGCCTGAGCCTCCTGCTGGGCGACGACGTCAATCTCTTCGCCTACCACCTGCCGCTCGATGCGCATCCGGAGCTCGGCAACAACGCTCAGCTCGGCCTGCAGCTGGGGCTCGTGGCCCATGCGGGCTCGACCGGGCGATTCGGCGAGCAGGAGTTGGGTTTCCTCGGCGCACGCGAAAACGGCGAGAACTTCGCCAGCGCCAAGGCCCTGGCCACGCACGTCGAGAAAGTGCTGAAGCACCCGGTCACGCTGGTCGATACGGCGCATCGCGCTATCAAGAACATAGCGTGGTGCACGGGCGGCGCCCAGGGCTACTTCGAGGCGGCCATCGCGGCCGGCGCCGACGCTTTCATCACCGGCGAGATCTCGGAGCCCCAGGCGCACTACGCGCGCGAAATGGGCGTGGCCTTCCTTGCCTGCGGGCACCACGCGAGCGAGCGCTACGGTGCGCAGGCCGTGGCCGCGCATGTGGCGGCGCAGCTCGGCCTGAAGCACGAATTCATCGACATCGACAATCCGGCATGAGCGCCGCGCCGGGCCGCCCCAAGCAAGCTCGCACCGCAGTGCGCAGCACGAAGGTTACCCAATGAACGCAGCCCCCGGACGTCCCGAGCCAACTCGCACCGCAGCGCGAAGTGCGGAGGTCAATAACCAATGAGCGGTGCCATCGCCATCACCCTGGGCGACCCAGCAGGGATCGGCCCCGAGATCATCGTCAAGGCCTTTCGCGACGCACCCGATGCGACCCGCGGTGCCTTCGTGGCCGGTGACGTGGCGGCCGTGCGGCGGGCATCGCAGGCGCTGGCCGGGCCGGGACAGCCGGCATGGCCTGTGGCGGAGATCGAGAGCGTGGCCGAGGCAGCAACCGTGCCGCCCGGCTGCATCCCGGTGCTGCAGGTGATTGCGTCGCCGGTGAACATCGTCCCGGGCCAGATCAGCGCCGAGGCCGGTCGTGCGGCGGGCGATTGCGTGGTCTGGGCCGCGCGGGCGGCGTTGCGCGGCGAAGTCGCCGCCATCGTGACGGCGCCCTTGCACAAGGAAGCGCTGGCCGCGGCCGGCTTTCCGTATCCCGGCCATACCGAACTCCTGCAGGCCGAGGCGGCGGCGCACCTGGGCCGCAGCGTGGCCGAGGTGCCGGCGCGCATGATGCTGGCCAACGACGAGCTGCGCACCGTGCTCGTGAGCATCCACATGTCGCTGCGCGACGCCATCGAGGCCGTGCGCTTCGAGGGCGTGCTGGAGACGCTGCGCATCACGCACCGCGCGCTGTCCCACGCGCTCGGCCGCGCGCCGCGCATCGGCGTCGCGGGCCTCAATCCGCATGCAGGCGAGGGCGGGCTGTTCGGTTCGGAAGAGCGCGAGATCATCGCGCCGGCCATCGCCGCCGCGCGTGCCGAAGGCATCGACGCCAATGGGCCGCATGCGCCCGATACCGTGTTCATGCGCGCCCGTGCCAAGGCGGGCGTGYCGTCCAGCGGCGAGTTCGACGTGGTGATCGCGATGTACCACGACCAGGGGCTGATTCCGGTCAAGTACCTCGGGGTGGAGAAGGGGGTGAATGTGACGCTGGGGCTGCCGCTGGTGCGAACCAGCCCCGATCACGGCACCGCGTTCGATATCGCGGGCACTGGCCTCGCCGATGCGTCGAGCCTCGTCGAGGCGCTCCGCATGGCCAGGACGCTGGGCAGCGCTTAAGGGCGTTTGAGGCTGTCGCGGATCTCGCGCAGCAGCGTGATGTCTTCCGGCGTCGCGGCCGGCGCCGCCTCTTCGGTCTTCCGCAGCTTGTTGATCTGCTTGACCATCATGAAGATGATGAACGCCAGGATCACGAAGTTGACGGCCACGGTAATGAAGCTGCCGTAAGCCAGCACCGGCACGCCGGCCTTCTTCAGGTCGGCCAGCGTGTTCGCCACGCCGGCAGGTGCCGTGCCCAGCACCACGTAGAGATTCGAGAAATCGAGCTTGCCGAACACCACCCCGACCAGCGGCATGATGACGTCGCTCACGAGCGAGTCGACGATCTTGCCGAACGCAGCGCCGATGATCACGCCGACCGCGAGATCGATGACATTGCCCTTGACGGCAAATTCCTTGAATTCACTGAGGATGCTCATGATTCAAAAGGCTTCTGGAGCTCTGCTGTTGAAGGAGTGCCGAGTATGCCCGCGATCGCTCGCTTCTCCGGAGGACGCAGCGCAACGCCGATGTGCTCCGCAGGCAGCCCTTCACGGCTGCGCGCGGCGATCTGCCTGAAGCCGTCTTCCAGGTGCCGCACGAAGCGCGGCGTGTCGAAGTAGCCGCTGCGCACTTCCTTCGCCGCGGCGAGCCGGCTGCGCAGCATGGCCAGTTCGTCCGGGTGCGTCGCGCAGTGCACCGCCTTCTCGACGTAGTCGTCATGGCTGGTGGCCACGAGCTCCGGCAGACCGATGGCCCCGAGCAGGCTGCCCGCCATGCGCGACACCATCGTCGTGCCCGTGAGCGCCAGCAGCGGCACGCCGGCCCACAGCACGTCGTTCGCCGTGGCGCCGCTGCTGTAGGGGAAGGTGTCGATGAACAGGTCGCCCAGGCCGATGCGGGCCAGGTGCTCGTCGATGGGCATGCGCGGCGACACGATCAGCCGCTCTGGCGGCAGGCCTGCTGCCACCCACTGCGCGCGCAGGTTGTCTTCGAAGCCGTTCGGCCCCTGGGCCAGCCAGAGCACCGCGTTCGGTATCCGCTGCACGATGCGCACCCATGCCGCGAACATCTCCGGCTGGATCTTGAAGGACTGCGAGAAGTTGCACAGCACGAAGGCATCGTCGGGCAGGCCGTGGTCGGGCCGCGTGGCCTTCCGGCTGCTGGTGGGACGCTGCGAGTCGATCACCTGGAAGGTCTCGGGCAGGCGCAGCAGCTTCTCGCAATAGCAGGCCTCGGTGCCCGGCGGCGAGAGGAAGTTGTCCGAGACCAGGTAGTCGTAGTTCGGCGTGCCGCTGGTGCCCATGTAGCCCAGCCACATGAGCTGCGCCGGGGCCGCGTGGTAGGCCATGACCTGCGGCTTGGCGCCGCGCGTGTCGCCAGAGAGGTCGATCAGGATGTCGACCTCGTCCTCGCGGATGCGTTCGGCCATCTGCTGGATCGACTGTCCCTGCATGTCGACGAAATGTTCGACCGATGCGGCAATGCGTGCACGTGCCGGATGGCCGTCGTCCGGGCCGTACGAGTACGCGAAGACCTCGAAGTCCTTGCGGTCGTGCCGGCCGAACAACTCTGCCGTCAGGTGCGCGACCGGGTGGTTGCGGAAGTCGAACGAGTAGTAGCCCACGCGGATGCGCGGCGACGTGCGGCGCGCCCCGGCATCGCTGAAGGGCTTGATCGCGGTGTTCCTGTCGGCCAGCGCGGCGGAGCGCTGCGTCCAGGCCATCAGCCGTTTCGCATCGTCGTAGTTCGACATCAGGATGAACGACGACACGGTCTGGTCGTTGCCCGGGTTGTCCAGGTGGGCTGCGATCTTCTCGCGCAGTTCGGACACGCCGTTCCAGTCGGCGATGTGGGCCTTCTCGCCCAGCATCCACACCATGGCCGGCATGAAGTTCGGGTCGTCGCGCAGGCACTGCTCGAACTCCGCGATCGCGGCCTTCGACTGGCCGGCCATCACGTAGGTCACACCCAGGTTGCATCGTGCGAGCACCTGGCGCGGATGCACTTCCAGCGCCTTCTTGAGCACTTCGATGGCCGTGTCGAAACGTCCCAGCCGGAAGTTGACCGTGCCCAGGTTGTTCAGCAGCAACTCGTGCTCGGGCAGGCTTTCCAGCGCCAGCTTGTAGAGCTCTGCCGATTCCGCGAAGCGCATCGACGCGCCCTCGAGCGCGCCGCAGACGCCGTAGAGCGCCGTGACGCCTTCGGGGTCCGACAGCGCCTTGTGGCGCTCTTCGGCAGGCCAGTTGCGCATGGCGCGCTGCATGGGCGCGATGGCGTCCTCGGTGCGGCCGGCGCTGAGCAGCGCCCTGGCGAGCAGGTAGGACGCTTCGAAATCGCGCGGGTCTGCCGTGGCCTGTTCGAGCGATGCGAGTGCGGCGGCCCAGTCCTTCTGGTGCGCGCGGATCTTGCCGATGTTCTTGTGCGCACTGGTGTAGCCGGGGTCGAGCTTCAGCGCCTGGTCGAACTGCGCGATCGCTTCGTCGAAGCGGTCCTGCTCCATGTCGATCGCCCCGGCGTTGTTCCATGCCGCGGGGGCCTGCGGTGCGAGTCGCGTGGCGTTGGCCGCGGCCTCGCGGGCCTGCCTGAACTTCTTCTGCTGGCGGTAGACCGCCGACAGGTTGACATACGCCTCGGGGTAGTTCGGAAACGCCTTGATCGCGCGGCGAAGATCCTGCTGGGCTTCGGCCAGCAGCCCCATGTACATGAAGATCGTCGCGCGGGTATTGAAATAGAAATGGTGCGGCGACTGCGCAATCGCCCGGTTCACGTAGTTCAGCGCCAGCTTCGGCCGGCCTTGCCGGTACAGCGCTTCGCCCGTCAGGTGCAGCGCGTCGGGATGTTCGGGAAATCTGGAGAGCAGGTACTCGTAGACCTGCAGTGCTTCTGCGAACCGGCCCTGGCGATGCAGCACGAGGCCTTGCTCCAGCAGGCGAGGGGCGTTGTCCTCGGACGCGGCAGGTGCTGGGGCAATGGAAGAAGTGGTCATGAAGCCGTGTGATGGACAGGGCCGGAGGGTCGCCGAGGACACTGGCCCCGACCTTGCTGCAACGAAAAAGACCGGTCATCCAGTATAGGTGGCCGGCCTTCGATTTCATCCTCTGGAATGCTCGCGGAACGACATGGCGCTACGTAACGCACGCGCTGGCTCGCGCGTAACAACGACGCAAAAGCGACCTCGCCAAGGCCGTGTCGAGGGCGCGCCGAGAACTCCGTTTGCGGCGAATTTCTCAATGAAATCAAAGTGCCGCAGCCAACGGCGACGCTGCTTCGACCGGCGTGCGCTCGCGTGGGCATCTTTCCTGCGACGTCCGAAACGAAAGTCAATATCTGGACGCTGCCTCAGGTAGCCAAGGGACGTACGCGCGGTCATGAATCTCTTTTGTCATCCCTTGCGGTCGGCACCGATGTCGTCGGTTTCGCAGATGCCGTGCGGCAGCACATTCCATGGCGCGTTGATCGTCGAAGACGATCCCGCAGTGGCCGACCGGATGCGGCGCATATTGGGCAGCCTGGCGCCCGGACGCCGCGTCGTGGTCGCATCCACACGCGCTGAAGCCTGCAGCCAGCTCGCCGCGCTGCCGTACGACCTCGTGCTGGTCGGCATGCGCCTGCCGTGCGGCGACGGCGTCTCCCTGATCCTTCACATACGCCAGACCTACCCGCACATCGAGACCATCGCCATGTCGGCGGCCGACGACCATGACCTGGTGAACGCCGCGATCTCCGCTGGCGCCATCGGCTACCTGCTGACCGAGGCGGACGACGCGGAGCTCTCTTTCCTGCTGCGCTCGATCGAACGGGGCGGCGCCCCGATGGATTCGCGGGTCGCGCGGCGCATCCTCGGCCTGATCGCCGCATCGGCAAAGACGCGGACGATCGAGCCGATACGTACCGCGCCCTCATCCGCACCGCGGCCCGCGCCGGTGCTCTTGTCTCCGCGCGAACTCAAGGTGCTGCGCCTGATCGCGCAGGGCTGGAGCAACCGGCAGATCGCCGAAGCGGTCTATCTGTCGGTCAATACGATCGAATTCCATGCCAAGAGCATCTACCGCAAGCTGGCCGTCAAATCGCGAACCCAGGCGGTTCACGAGGCCACGCAACACGGGCTTCTGAACTGAAGTCCGGCCGGCGGCAAGCCTCGTCGCCGCATGGCGGGCGCGCCGCACCACCCCCCGGCCGTCGGCCAGGCGCATGGCGGCCATTGAATATCCCTTCGGCGGCCCGCTACAATCGCCGGTTGACCCCTGCTCCAGCGAAGAAGACAAGAGGATCCCCATGAGTGACATGACCTCCGGCTCGCCCCGGATCGACACAAGCAAGCGGACGTGGTTGATCGCATCCAGCTGTGCCGGCGTAGCGGGCGGCGTGGCCACCGCAATTCCCTTTGTGAGCACTTTCCAGCCTTCCGAGAAGGCCAAGGCCGCTGGCGCAGCTGTCGAAGTCGACATCTCGGGCCTCAAGGTCGGCGACAAAATCACGGTCGAATGGCGTGGCAAGCCGGTCTGGATCCTCAAGCGCACGCAGGAGCAGGTTACCGAACTCGCCAAGCTGGACGGCCAGCTCGCGGATCCGCTCTCCAAGCGCCACCCTGACGAATTCACCCCCAAGTACGCTCAGAACGGACACCGGTCGATCAAGCCCGACGTGCTGGTCGTGGTTGGCATCTGCACCCACCTCGGTTGCTCGCCGACCGACCGCTTCCAGGCCGGCCCGCAGCCCTCGCTGCCGAACGACTGGGAAGGCGGCTTCCTCTGCCCCTGCCACGGCTCCACGTTCGATCTGGCCGGCCGCGTCTTCAAGAACAAGCCCGCACCCGACAACCTCCCTGTGCCTCCGCACATGTACCTGTCGGACACGAAGCTCCTGATCGGCGAAGACGCCAAGAAGGCCTGAGGCAGAAGAAGAACATGGCTGAATTCCACGAAATTTCCCCCAACGCGCCCGCCGGCGCCAAGCTGCTCAACTGGGTCGACAACCGCTTCCCGCTCAGCAAGCTCTGGAACGACCAGTGGGGCCAGTACTACGCGCCGAAGAATTTCAACTTCTGGTACATCTTCGGCTCGCTGGCGATGCTGGTCCTGGTGATCCAGATCGTCACCGGCATCTTCCTCGTGATGCACTACAAGCCCGACGCGAACCAGGCGTTCGCATCGGTCGAGTACATCATGCGCGACGTGCCGTGGGGCTGGCTGATCCGCTACATCCACTCGACGGGCGCCTCCGCGTTCTTCATCGTGGTGTACCTGCACATGTTCCGCGGCCTCATGTACGGCAGCTACCGGAAGCCCCGCGAGTTGATCTGGGTGTTCGGCTGCGCGATCTTCCTGTGCCTGATGGCCGAAGCCTTCATGGGCTACCTCTTGCCCTGGGGCCAGATGTCCTACTGGGGCGCCCAGGTGATCGTGAACCTGTTCGCCGCCATCCCGTTCGTCGGCCCCGACCTGGCCCTGCTGATCCGCGGCGACTACGTGGTGAGCGACGCCACGCTGAACCGCTTCTTCAGCTTCCACGTGATCGCCGTGCCGCTGGTGCTGCTCGGCCTGGTGGTGGCCCACCTGATCGCACTGCACGAAGTGGGTTCGAACAACCCCGACGGCATCGAGATCAAGGCCAAGCGCGGCGCCGACGGCCATCCGCTCGATGGCATTCCGTCGCATCCTTACTACACGGTGCACGACATCTTCGGCGTGGTGGTGTTCCTCACGATTTTCTCGGCCGTGATCTTCTTCGCGCCCGAAGCTGGTGGGTACTTCCTCGAGTACAACAACTTCATCCCCGCCGATTCGCTGAAGACGCCGAACCACATCGCCCCGGTCTGGTACTTCACGCCGTTCTATTCGATGCTGCGTGCGACCACCGACGACATGGTCAACGTGTTTGCGCTGATCATCGCCGCAGCGGCCGTCCTGAACTTCGTCAAGGGCAAGTCGAGCACTGCGCTGAAGATCGCGATCGTCGTCGTGGCGGCCGTGGTGATCTTCCTGCTCAAGGCCTTCGACGCCAAGTTCTGGGGCGTGCTCGTGATGGGCGGTGCGGTCATCATCCTGTTCTTCCTGCCCTGGCTCGACCACAGCGAGGTCAAGTCGATCCGCTACCGTCCGAGCTGGCACAAGTATGTGTACGGCCTGTTCGTCTTCTTCTTCCTGATCCTGGGCTACCTGGGCATCCAGCCGCCTGGCGTCTGGGGTGAGCTGGGCATCGGTTCGTTCAAGCTGGACATCGCGCAAACCATCTCGCAGATCGGCACGCTCGTCTATTTCGGCTTCTTCCTCCTGATGCCCTGGTGGAGCCGGAAGGGCGAATTCAAGACCGTGCCCGAGCGCGTGGTCTTCGCCGCCCACTGAGACGCCGACAAGTGCAAGAGAGCTTGAGAGAAACACGATGAAGAAAAGAATTTCCGGCTGGCTCGCGGTCATGGGTCTCGCACTGGGGCTGACCTTCTCCGCCGCCGCATCGGCCGAATCCGGGGGCATTGCATGGGACAAGGCGCCCAACAAGACCACCGACGTCGCTGCCCTGCAGAACGGCGCCAAGCTGTTCGTCAACTACTGCCTGAACTGCCACTCGGCGGCTTTCATGCGCTTCAACCGCCTGCAGGACATCGGCATCACCGAGCAGCAGATCAAGGACAACCTTCTGTTCACGACCGACAAGGTCGGCGAAACCATGAAGGCCAACATCGACGCCCGCCAGGCCAAGGAATGGTTCGGCACCACGCCGCCCGACCTCACGCTGGTCGCGCGCTCGCGCGCCGGCCACGGTGGCACCGGTGCCGACTATCTCTACACGTACCTGCGCACCTACTACCGCGACGACACCAAGGCCACCGGCTGGAACAACCTGGTGTTCCCGAGCGTCGCCATGCCCAACCCCATGTGGGAACTGCAGGGCGAGCGCCGGCCGGTCTATGCCAAGGTCGCGCAGCACGGTCATGAAACCGACGTGTTCAAGGGCTGGGAGCAAATCACGCCCGGCACCCTGACGCCGGTGCAGTACGACAATGCGGTTGGCGACCTGGTGAGCTACCTGCAGTGGATGGCCGAGCCCGCACAGAACACCCGTATCCGCATCGGCGTCTGGGTTCTGCTGTTCCTCGGCATGTCGGTGGTTTTCGTGTGGCGACTGAACGCCTCGTACTGGAAAGACGTCAAGTAGTTCCGTCCACGCCGACCGGGCGCCTCGTGCATCCGGTCCCACAGAGTGGGTTGCCAACGCGACCCACTCTTTTTGATTTTTAGGAGTCTCTCGCCATGATGGTCTTGTATTCAGGAACGACCTGCCCGTTTTCCCACCGCTGCCGCTTCGTGTTGTTCGAAAAGGGCATGGACTTCGAGATTCGCGACGTCGATCTCTACAACAAGCCCGAAGACATCAGCGTGATGAACCCGTACGGCCAGGTGCCCATCCTGGTCGAGCGCGACCTGATTCTGTACGAGTCGAACATCATCAACGAGTACATCGACGAGCGCTTCCCGCATCCGCAACTGATGCCCGGCGACCCGGTCGATCGCGCCCGCGTGCGCCTGTTCCTGCTCAACTTCGAGAAGGAACTGTTCGTGCACGTGGCCACGCTCGAGAACCGCACCGCCAAGGGCAACGAGAAGGCACTCGAAAAGGCCCGCTCGCACATCCGCGACCGCCTCACCCAGCTGGCCCCCGTGTTCCTCAAGAACAAGTACATGCTGGGCGACAATTTCTCGATGCTCGACGTGGCGATCGCGCCGCTGCTCTGGCGCCTCGACTACTACGGCATCGACCTCAGCAAGAACGCGGCACCGCTTCTGAAGTACGCTGAGCGCATCTTCTCGCGCCCGGCCTACATCGAAGCACTCACGCCTTCTGAAAAGGTCATGCGAAAGTAAGTAAGCTGCGCGCCTGCTTCCATCGTTCTTCGCCGTCTCTTTCATGATCAACGCGCTCGAGTCGTCCTCCACCCGCCCGTACCTCATCCGGGCGCTGTACGAATGGTGCACCGACAACGGGTTCACGCCCTATGTCGCGGTGCAGGTCGACGACACCGTCCAGGTTCCGCGCGAGTACGTGAAGAACGGCGAGATCGTGCTCAACATCAGCTTCGACGCGACCAGTTCGCTCAGGCTCGGCAACGATTTCATCGAGTTCAAGGCCCGTTTTGCGGGCAGTGCGCGGGAAATCAGCGTGCCGGTGGGGCGCGTGATTGCGATCTATGCACGCGAGAACGGGCAGGGCATGGCGTTTCCGGCGCCGACACCTGCTGCCGAGCATGACGGCGATGCGCCGGCAACGCCCACGGGCCCCGCACGCATGCCGTTGCGCGATGCCTCGCGCGGCACCGAAGGCGACGCCGGCAAGATCGTCCATCTGGTGACGGGCGAGGACGGCGGCGAAGTGATCGATGCAGGCAATGCCGGCTCGGCCACCGATCCTGTCGACGAGCCGCCGCGGCCTCCGGCCGGTGGCGGTTCGAGGCCGTCGCTCAAGCGCGTCAAGTAGTCGCAGGCAGCGGCACTACTAGAATCATGCACTGAAGAAATTCAGCCGCTTTAGCTCAATTGGTAGAGCACCCGCCTTGTAAGCGGAAGGTCGTCAGTTCGATTCCGACAAGCGGCACCATCACTTTGTCCAGAGAAGTCCAAGGACAGCCAAAACCCCTAGGTCAATCAAAGACTTAGGGGTTTTTTCTTGCCTCGACTGCTCGACCCATCGACCGCTTAAAAGCCGGCGCGTAGTCCCGCTGCGGTCGTTTGACCCATGATTCCATTGGCTTGCCTTTTCTTGGTAAAAAAGTCGGGTCACCTGGCTGCCGACAGTTCGGGCAATGGCGGGCGTTCAGCCCCTCTATTTAAAGTGAATGCTAAAGATTTAACCTAAAAATAAGAAATCTTCTCGCCCCTCCCTCTTCTGGACTTATTTCACGAGAAATGCGGATTCAATTTCGTTTTTCTCTTTTAAGTATCGAGTGGTAACCGCTTTTGATGCAATGACGCACTAAACTTGTATCTATAGTTTTCCATTGTCTTGGAATTGTTAATACTAAAGATTTATGTTGGAGGGGTATGCACGCGGATTTGGCATTGAAGATGATGTCAGACCTGTTCTGGACGGGGCTGCTGGTGTGCCTTCCCCTCTTGGGGCTGACCATGCTGGTCGGCATCGTGATCAGCGTGCTGCAAGTGGTCACGCAGGTCCAGGAAATGTCCCTGACGTTCGTTCCGAAGCTTGTTACTGCAGCTGCAGTGATGATCGTGGCGGGCCCTTGGATGCTTCGCAAGTTGACCCAGTTCACCGTCCAGCTCTGGAGCGGCATTCCCTCGATGTTCTGAATCAAGGACTCCTGTGAATGTTCTTCAGCTGCGTGCGGCGCCTGCACTGCCGGAGGTCGTGACGTCTGGAATCAATACATCTTGGCTGGTTGTCGTCGGCTTGCTGGCGTTGCGCTTGGCCGCAACTTTTGCCATGACGCCTGTGCTCTATGCGGTGCCGCTGCCCGCATCGGTGCGAGTGCTGCTCGTGGTTGGACTCTCGGTTGCGTTGGCATGGGGCTTGTCCGTCCCGGCTGGCGCAGAGATGGGGTGGGGCGCATTGCTTTCTGCAGCGATGGCGGAGCTTGCGCTTGGGGCCATGCTCGGCCTTGGCATTCTGCTGGCGTTTGGTGCCTTTGCCGTTGCGGGCCAGTTGCTGGACGTGCAGCTTGGCTTCGGCATCGCACAGGTTCTTGACCCGGTGACTCGACGTCCTGTGCCGATCCTTACGTCGGCCTTCGGCTATCTGGCGGTTCTGGTGTTCTTTCTTGTGAACGGGCATCACGCATTGTTGCGCGGCATCAGCTTCAGCATGGAGCGTTTTCCTGTCGGCGCCCCCTGGTCAATCGCCCATACCGTTGAGCCGATCCTGAAGCAGGCGACGGGTTTGTTCAGTCTGGGCTTCGCATTGGCCGCGCCCGTCGTGTTCTGCATCCTGCTGGTGGAGTTCGCGCTCGGTGTCGTGGGACGCAACTTGCCGCAGATGAACATGTTCACGATGGGCATCCCCGTCAAGATCCTTGTTGGGCTGATCGCGCTGTCGCTCTGGTTCGCGGGCATCGGTGGTGTCATGACGCGGGTCTACGCAAGCATCACGAGCACCTGGGATGCCGTCTTCGTCGCGGTGCCGCAGCCAGAGGGGCGGAGGCGCTGATGGCCGAGCAGGATCTCGATCGCAATGAAGCGGCAACGCCCTACAAGCTGCGGCAGGCACGCGAGCGCGGGCAAGTCGCAAAGAGCACGGACGTCGTCGCCGCCGTCGTGTTCGCTGTCGCCGTGGTCTATCTGACCTGGCGCGGGTTCGGTTCCGTTGCAAGTCAGTTCCGCTTCGATCAGGCCTTGCTCATCCAGGCCGGGCGAATGGATCCTTCGGGCGTCGGTCTCTGGCCGATGATCGAACGTGCTTTGCGCGCGGTCCTGATGTTGGTAGCGCCATTTTTCGCCACCATGATGCTGGCGGCGATTGTCAGCAACATGATGCAGACGGGTCCGGTACTTTCCTTCGAGCCCGTGAAGATCGACTTTGACCGTATCAATCCGGTCAACGGCCTCAAGAAGCTGTTCTCGATGCGTGTGCTGTTCGACACTGCGCGCGCCGTCATCAAGCTCACGCTGCTGACGCTGGTCGCCATCCTTGCGCTCAAGGCGTTGACAGGGCAGTTCTACGCGCTCGCCTCGCTGTCTGCCATCGGCTACCTGCGCATCCTGCTGGATGACGTCGCGAGCGTCGGGCTCAAGATGGCGCTGGTGCTCGGCCTGATCGCCTTGCTCGACCTCATGTACACGCGTCGTGAATTCGCCAAGAAGATGCGGATGAGCCAGCGCGAGCTCAAGGACGAAGCCAAGCACCGCGAGGGCGACCCTCGCATCCGCGCCCGCCTGCGCGAACTGCGCCGCGAGATGCTCAAGCGAAGCCTGGCGTTGCGCCAGACGCGCAATGCGGATGTGGTGATCACCAACCCGACTCACATCGCGGTGGCGCTGAAGTACGAGCACGGTCGCATGGCCTCGCCGCAACTGCTGGCCAAGGGAGCCGGACACATGGCCGCTGCCATGCGCGAGATTGCGGCGCGCCACCGCATCCCGGTGGTTCAGAACCCGGCCCTGGCACGGCGCATCTACAAGGAGTTGCCGGTAGACCATCCGGTGCCGCCGGAACTCTACGCGCAGGTCGCGCGCATCATCGTCTGGGTCTTTGCCATGCGGGAGCAGCAACAGCGCGGCCGCACCGCCACCGGAGCCGCATCGTGAACGCGTTGGCGCGTGTTCTCGGCAAGCACAGCGACATCGCGCTGGTGCTGCTCGTGCTCGGCGTGCTGGTGGTGCTTTTCGCACCCATTCCCAGTGGGCTGCTCGATTTTCTGATCCTGAGCAATTTCAGCTTCGCATTCCTGGTTCTGCTCCTGACCTTCTACATGGCGAGGCCGGTGGAGTTCTCGACCTTCCCGTCGCTGTTGCTGATTGCCACGCTGTTCCGCCTGTCGCTCAACGTGGCTGCCACGCGGCTGATTCTTTCCGATGGCGATGCGGGTCGGGTGATCGGCGCCATCGGCGCGTTCGTGGTGGGCGGCAACTATGTCATCGGCCTGATCGTCTTCCTGATCCTGATCGTGGTGCAGTACGTGGTGGTCACCAGCGGTGCGCAACGTGTCTCGGAGGTGGCCGCGCGTTTCACGCTCGACAGCATGCCCGGACAGCAGATGAGCATCGATGCCGACCTCAACATGGGCTTCATCGACCAGGCCGAAGCCCAACGCCGGCGCAAGAACATCGAGAAGGAAGCCGGCTTCTACGGCGCCATGGACGGGGCCAGCAAGTTCGTCAAGGGCGATGCGATCGCGGGCATCATCATCCTGCTGATCAACATCATCGGCGGGCTGGTGATCGGCGTGATGCAGCACGGCATGCCGTGGGGCCAAGCCCTGCAGACCTACACCCTGCTGACCATCGGTGACGGCATCGTGACGCAGGTGCCCGCACTCGTCATCGCCGTGGGCACAGGCATCATCGTCACCCGGTCGGCTTCCGATGCCAACCTGAGCCGCGAGGCATTGCGGCAGGTGAGCTCGTTTCCGAAGACGCTTCTTCTGGTGGCCATGGCCCTGGGCGGCCTGTTGCTCCTGCCTGGCATTCCCGCGCTGCCGACGCTGGCGCTCACGCTTTGTTTCCTGCTGGCTGCAACGATGCTCTATCGCGCAGCGAAGGCCAAGGCGGCCGATGCCGGCGCAGCCCAGGCGCCCGGTGCCGCGGCGACCGGCGACGTGGCCCCGGCGGCGGCCGACGGCTCCCCCGCTTCGCAGAGCGACGACCCCTACTCGCTGCTGCAAGTGGAGCCCATCGAGGTCCACCTCGGAACCAACTGGGTGCCGGTGATCAACCAGCCGGGCAGTGTCTTCATGGAGCGGATCGCCACGTTCCGCAAACAGCATGCGCAGGAGTTCGGTCTCGTGCTGCCGCGCGTCCGCTTCAAGGACTCGGCGCGCCTGTCGGCGGACCGGTACGAGATCCATCTCGACGGCGTGCTGGTCGGCAAGGGCGAAGCGCGCGCCGACAGGTTGCTCGCCATTCACCCCGCCGGCGACACAAAGTCCGTTCCGGGCGAGCCGACCCGGGATCCGACCTACGGCCTGCCGGCCCTCTGGATCGAAGAGAGCCAGCGCGAAGCGGCGAGCCAGGCGAAATACACGCTGGTCGATGCGCCCACCGTCTTCATGACGCACCTCACCGAGATGCTCCGGCGCGAGTCCGCGACGCTGCTCACGCGCGCCGAGGTCGACCGGTTGCTCGCCCGCGTCCGGCAGAGCCAGCCCGGGCTGGTCGAGGAGTTGATACCGACGGTGCTCTCGTCCAGCGATGTACAGAAGGTGCTGCAAAACCTGCTGAGAGAGAAGGTCTCGATCCGCCACGTGGAAGCGATTCTCGAGACACTGGCCGATGCAGGGCGAACGACCCGCGACGCCAATCAGCTGACCGAGATCGTTCGCCAGCGGCTGGGACACGCCATCTGCCAGGGCCTCCTTGGCGAAGCGACTTCGCTGCAGGTCCTGACGCTCGATCCCGCGATCGAGAGCCAGTTTCTGCAAAGCGTTCACGTGGCCACCGAAGCGGGAGGCGCGCAGCCCTTCGTGCTCGATCCGCGCTTGACCGAGCAACTGATGAAGCGCCTCGTGCAGCAGGCCGAACGCATGATGAAAAGCAACCTCCTGCCGGTGTTGCTCTGCGCGCCCGAACTGCGGCGCCATGTGCGTGCACTGTCCGAGCGGGTGATGCCTCACCTGCGCGTGCTGTCCATGTCCGAAGTGCCGCACACCATCGAGCTGAAGTCCTTCAGCGTCGTCCAGCTCTGAGATACCAGGAAACCCCTCCATGACCGACGTACTTGCCATCAGCCTGCAGAGCATGCAGCAGGACATGGCGCGCCTCGAACGCATCAGCATGAACATGGCGAACGCCACCACGCCCGGCTACAAGCGGGAGGTCGCCTCGTCGCTGCCGATGAACACCGGCGGCTTTTCCGATGCAGTGCGCAGCGCGGATGCCTCGCGGCTTGGCGCGCAAGCCAATGTATCGGGCAGTACCGCGGCCGCCGGGATGCTGCTCATCCAGACGGACGCCCGCCCCGGCACCCTCAAGTCGACCGGCCAGAGTCTCGATGTCGCATTGACCATGCCGGGCTTCTTCGAGATTTCCACCGAAGCCGGTCTCGCCTACACGCGCCAGGGCAGCTGGCAGCTCGACGCACGCGGCCGACTGGTTACTGCACAAGGCAATCCGGTCATGGGACAGGGCGGCGAGATCGTACTCACGCGTCCCAACCCCGTGATCGACGCCGCAGGGCAAGTGTTCGAGTCCAAGCCCGGCGGGGGCGCGGAAGCAACGCCCGTTGCCCAACTGAAGGTCGTGCAGTTCGACAACGCGAAAGACTTCAGGCGCGTGGGCGACGGCCTCCTGAATACCGATCAGGCGCCCACCCAGCTCGCGGACGGCGATGTACAACTGCGCCAGGGCTTCCTCGAGAACTCGAACGTGAGTTCGATGCAGGAGATGGTGCAGCTGATCCAGTCGATGCGGCACTTCGAGTCGATGCAGAGGGTTGCGCTCGGCTACGACGAAATGATCGGTGGCGCAGTGCGCAAGCTCGGCGAGCTTTCGTAATCAGCATCGCCCTCCACTTTTATTTTTCAACAGGGACACAAACCATGTTCGATGCCCTCTACATCAGTGCCACCGGCATGCAGGCGCAGCAGCTGAATGTCGACACCATTGCCAACAACCTGGCCAATGTCAACACCACCGGGTTCAAGAAGAGCAAGATCAGCTTCACCGACCTGATGGTTCGCGAGGCCGGGCGCCTGGCGCCCTCACAGGAAGAAGCGGGCATCGTTGGAGGAGGGAGCCGTTTGGGTGCCGGCGTTGGCATCGCCTCCACCTCCAAGCTGTTCGACATGGGTGATCTCAAGAAGACCGAATCAGCCTTCGACATCGCGATCCAGGGTGAGGGCTTCCTCGAAGTGACGATGCCCGACGGTTCGAGCGCCTACACGCGTGGTGGCACTTTCAAGATCAATCGCGACGGCCTGCTGGCCACCTCGGGCGGCTTTCCGCTCAAGCCCAACCTTGCCATTCCGGACAACGCCCAGAACATGCAGATCGACAGCGACGGGCGCGTGCGCATCCAGGTCGCGGGCCAGGCGACGCCGGTCGAACTGGGCCAACTGGAGTTGGTGCGTTTCACGAGTCCTTCCGGCTTGATGGCGCAGGGCGACAACCTCTATCGCTCGAGCCCCAACTCTGGCGAAGCAATTTCCGGCAAGGCGGCCGAGGACGGCATGGGCAGCATGGCGCAGGGCTTCCTGGAGGGATCGAATGTCAAGCTGACCGAAGAAATGGTGAGTCTCATGGTGGCCCAGCGCGTGTATGAAGCCAACGTGAAGGTCATGCAGGCATCGGACGAGATGCTGGGGATGATCAATGGTTTACGCAAGTAGTCGCGCGCGGGCCGTGCTGCGGGCTTTGCGTACAGCCGTTGCGATGGCGAGCGTTCTGGCATTGCCGGCGGTCGCGGCCGGGCAGCCTCCGGTCGAACCGCTGGTCTCGATCGAGCTGCGCCCGCAGGTCAAGCTCGACCAGGGCAGTGTTCGCCTGGGCGACATTGCATTCCTGACCACGCGCGATCTGCCGACGCTGCGGCGATTGATGGCGCTTCCGCTCGGTCCGTCACCGCGGCCCGGGTCGCCAGCCCTGCTGGACCGCGACACCATCGCGCGATGGGTCGAGGCACGCAGCGGCTTGCAGACCGTGGACAGCGCCTTGCGCGTGCAGTCGCCCGCCATCCGGTGGACCGGCGCGAGCGAAACCGAGATCGAAAGCGCCGCACAGCGGCTGCCGGGCGAGACGGTCGTGAGTGCGGCGCGTTCGGCGCTTCTGAACTGGCTCTCCCAGCGCAGCGTGCGCGCCGAAGTCGAGCCTGTGTCGACCGCCCGCGATCTGCTGTTGCCGCCCGGCGTGCCGACGCTGCGTGTGCGTCCACTTGCCAACCAGGCGCAGCCTACGCGGCGCATGCTGGTGTGGGTCGACGCCTGGGTCGACGACCGCTTCGTGCGAACGACGGCCGTCACCTTTGAGGTCGGCGCATGGGCGCCGGTTGCCGTGGCCACCACCGATGTCGGGCGTGGCGCCACCGTCGATCCGGTCATGCTTGGCGGTGCGATGGAAACGCGCGAAGTCGACCTGACCACGGTCAGGCAGGGCACGCCCGTGGCCGCCAAGGCCGGCGGCGAATCGGCGGACGGCCGCCAGCGCCTGCGGCGTCCGCTGCGGCCGGGCGAGGTGCTCACCAGCGCGCATCTCGAGGCCACGCCCGCGGTCATGCGCGGCAACTGGGCGCATCTGCTGGCGCGCAGCGGCGATGTGTCGGTCGAAAGCCGTGTCGAGGTGCTCCAGGACGGACGCCAGGGCCAGGTCGTGCGCGTCAAGGTGCCCGGATCGAGCGGCGAAGTGCTGGCTCGCGTGACGGGGCCGGGGCAGGTCGAGGTGCAGCCATGAGAGCCTTGTCGCTGAAGAGCGTGCGCGCGGGGCTGAGCCTTGCGGCGTTCGCCCTGGTGTTGTCCGCTTCCCTGCCGGCGGCTGCCGAGAGCCTTTATCAAGAGGGCAGCTTCCGTCCGCTCACCGCGGACAACAAGGCATTCCGCGTCGGGGATTCGCTCACCGTCCAGGTCTTCGAAAACTCGTCGGCATCGACCAGTGCCGACACCGGCACCCGGCGCAACAACGACATCTCCGGCTCGGTCACGCAGACCGGCAACAGGGTGGTGGGACAGCTGGGCATCGGCGTGGCCGGGGGGTTCGACGGCGGAGGCCGCACCCAGCGCGCCAACAAGCTGCTCGCCACGCTGACCGTGACGGTCCAGGAGGTGCTCGCCAGCGGCGAGTTGCGCGTGGCCGGCGAGCAGCTGCTGACGGTCAACGAAGAGTTGCAGAAGGTCAACCTGGAAGGACGGGTGCGGCCGCAGGACATCTCCGATGGCAACGTGGTTCTCTCGACCCGGTTGGCCGATGCCCGCATCACCTATGTGGGCGAGGGCGATGTGACCGACCGCGCACGCCGCAGCGGATGGCGGAAAGTTTTTGATTGGTTGGGATTCTGATGCGCCGGATGATTTCAACCCTGTCGCTGCGCTGTGCGCTGTCCGTCGCCATCCTGTGCGTCGGGCTCTCCGTCGCGCATGCGGCCGACGCCATACGCGTCAAGGACCTTGGCAAGCTCAAGGGATGGCGCGACAACGCGCTGTTCGGCACCGGCATCGTCACCGGTCTCGCCGGCACCGGGGATTCGCCGGCGAACCGCGCCACGCGCCAGTCGCTCGCCAACGTGCTGTCGCAGTTCAACCTGACGATCGCGCCGGAAGCCGTGCAGAGCCGCAACGTCGCCGTCGTGATGGTCAGTGCAAGCCTGCCGACCTTCGCGCGCGAAGGCGACACGCTCGACGTGACCGTGAGTTCGGCTGGCGATGCGCGCAGCCTGGTGGGCGGAACGCTGCTGATCACGCCGCTGAAAGGGGCGAATGGCAAGGTCTATGCGCTGGCCCAAGGCGGCCTGTCGGTCGGCGGCTATCGCTATGACGCGAACGGCAATGTGGTCCAGAAGAACCATCCGACCTCCGGGTCGGTGCCGAACGGCGCGACGGTCGAAGTGGGCGTCAACGCGGCCATGATCGACGAACAGCAGAACGTGACCTTCGTGCTCTCCGAGCCCGACTACACCACGGCCAGCCGGGTCGCGACCGCCATCAACAGCCAGTTGGGCGGTGGCCTGGCGAAAGCGAAGGATGCCTCCGGCATCGAGATCGCCGTGCCACCGGCACAGCGCGCCGAGTTGGTGAGCCTTTTCACCCGCATCGAGAACGTGATGGTCGAGCCCGACCGGCGCGCCAAGGTGGTCATCAACGAGCGCACTGGCACGGTGGTGTCGGGCGGCGATGTGCGGATCTCGAAGGTGGCCATCTCGCACGGCGACATCAAGATCGCGATCTCCAGCCAGAACACCGCCTCGCAGCCGTTCAACATCTGGAACGGCGGCCCGGACATCCGCACCGCGATCGTGACCAACACACGCGTCGATGTCGACGAGCAGGGCGGCACTGGCTTCGTGACCGGGTCCAACACCGTGTCCGATCTCGTGCAGTCGCTCGCGCGGCTCAAGACCAGCACCCGCGATGTGATTTCGATCCTGCGCGCCGTCAAGGCCGCGGGTGCACTGCATGGGGAACTGGTCGTTCAGTGACCATGCCGCGCCAGGCGATTCAACACCCGCTCATCCCCAGGAAGCCTCCGGAGACAGATATGACAGATGGAATCGAAGCCGTGACCCGATCGGTGCTGGCATTGGCACTCGACGCGGCCAGCCTGCGGCAGCAGGCCATTTCGGCCAACATTGCCAATGCCAACGCGATCGGCTACGTGCCGCAGCGCGTGAGCTTCGAGGAGCAACTCGTGGACGCGCGTCGCAGCATGGCGCAGACGGGGCGGGTCGATGCATTCGCCTTGGGCGACGTTCGCCCGCGCATGGAGGCCGTGGTGGACAGCCAGGGTGTTCCCGCGCAGGTGCAACTGGACATGGAGGCGGCCGACATGGCCCGCAACGCGGTGCAGTACCAGGCGCTTGTCAAAGGCCTCTCGCGTCATTTCGCAATTCTTTCAATGGCTGCCGGCGACGGCAGGAAATAGCCATGGACTACATGCAATCTTTTGCCATCAGCGCGGCCGGCATGAACGTCGAGCGCATGCGCGTCGATGTCGCGGCGCTCAACTTGGCCAATGCCAACACGGTGCAAGGCGTGGGCGGCAGCAGCTATCAGCCGCTTCGCGTGCTGGCGGAAGCGCAATCACCGGCAGGTACCTTGCCGGGTGCCGATGCCGGCGGCTTCGGTGCACTGGTCAGTCGGGGGCTGGCAGGCGGCGACATCGCGTCGCAGGCCGGCCCCATGGCGCGCATCGTTCCTGCCAACATCGCCCCCCGACTGGTGTACGAGCCGGGCCATCCCCTCGCCAACGAGCGCGGCTTCGTGGCCTACGCGGGAATCGACACCGCGACCGAGATGGTCAGCATGATGAGCGCCACCCGTGCCTACGAGGCGAATGTGTCGGCCATGAACACGGCCCGCACGCTGGCGCTCAGGGCGCTCGATATCGGAGGCAACGCATGACAGCCTTTCTTCCAGTCGAGGCGCTGTCCGCGCTTTCCCAGCAGGCGCAGTCCATGGTGGCGGCGACCAACGCGCAGTCGCTGCAAGGTCCCGCATCGGCCATGGCACCGGACGCTTCGGCCGCGCCGGTTGCAGGCTCGTTCGGGCAGTTGGTGTCCGATGGACTTTCGCAGGTCAACAGCCAGTTGATCGGCAGCCAGGTCGATCTGCAGAAGCTCGCGATGGGCGACGCGCAGAACCTGCACCAGATCATGATCAATCTGGAGGAAAGCCGCGTTTCCTTCCAGCTGATGATGCAGGTGCGCAGCCGCCTGCTTGAGGCCTACCAAGACGTCATGAAGATGCCGATATGAATTTCTGGCAAGGACTCACGCAGCGCGCGCGCGTCGGATTCGTCGGCGGGGCGCTGGCCATTCTGCTGGCAACCGCCGGGGTTGCATGGTGGATATTCCACACCGAATACCAGGCACTGTTCACCGACCTGAAGCCGCAGGATGCCCAGGCGATGACGACGGAGCTGGAGCGTCTCAAGATTCCCTACCGCCTCGGCGACAGCGGTACCTCGATCCTGGTCGACAAGGCGACGGTGCACGCCACCCGCATCAAGCTGATGGGCAAGGAACTGCCGCTGCAGGGCGCGGTCGGGCTCGAGTTGTTCAACAACACCGACTTCGGCATGACGGAGTTCGCGCAGAAGATCAACTACCAGCGCGCACTGCAAGGTGAACTCACCCGTACGATCCAGTCGCTGTCGGAGGTGCGCGAAGTCCGTGTGCTGCTGGCRCTGCCCGAGCAAGGACTGTTCAAGCAGGCGACTTCGAAAGCGAAGGCATCGATCACCCTCACGATGCGGCAAGGCCAGGCACTGCGCGCGGAGCAGGTGGTCGGCGTCCAGCGCCTGGTGGCCGCCGCCGTGCCCGGCATGGCAACGCAGGACGTCACGATCGTCGATGGCCACGGCGTGGCGCTGACGCGCGCAGAGGGCAGCAACGGCGAAGCCGAGGTGAACGGTGCAAGGCTCGAGCTCAAGCGCGACACCGAGGCCTATCTTTCGCGCAAGGTTGCAGCGGTTCTCGATCGCAGCTTCGGCGTGGGGCAGGCCCTTGCCAGCGTCGACGTCACGCTGAACATGGATCAGATCCGCACCACGACGGAAGACGTGTTGCCCGCCGCAACGCGCTCCGGCCTGCAGGCCACGGGCGTGGTGGTGCGCGAACGCGAAGTCCTCCGCGACAGCGGAGCGTCGCTCGACACCAAGGTGAGCGATGCCGGCAGTTCGCGCAACGGGAGTGCGCAGCGCGACGTCGAATAYGCGGTGGGCCGCCGGGTCGAACAGGTGGTCAGCCAACCCGGTTCCATCCGGCGCATCCAGGTGGTGGCCGTGGTGCGCAAGGCATTGGATGCGGCCCAGGAGGAGCAACTGCGAAAGGTCATTGCCGCAGCAGTGGGTGCTTCGACCGACCGCGGTGATGCGGTGGTCGTCCAGTCGCTGGTGGGTGGCACCATCCAGGCGCCCGATGCGCCGACCGCCGTCGCAGGCAGCGCGGAGGCCACGGCGGTCGAAGAGGGTGTTGCTGCCAATCCTGTCGGAGCGGCCCTGTTCGGCCAAGGCGCGCCCTCTCTGCTGCAACTGTTGCTTGGCGGACTCCTGCTCGCCGTCCTGGCCGTGCTGCTTTTCAGGGCCGGTCGCCGCGGCGGACCGTCGAATGGCAAGGATTCCGGCCGGGCGCCGCTCTCGGAAGCAGAGCGCGCAGCCGCCTTGCGACGAGTGCGCGACTGGATGCGCGAACCTGGCGTTGGCCCCGCTGCCGTCGGCACCGTGGGCGCGAGGGGGCGCAACGGATGATGTCAGTGCCTCGTCCTTTCCAGGCACCCAACGCCGGTACCGGCGTGCCCGAATCGCGCGGCGCCCGCCATGCGGCACTGTTGCTGCATGCGATGTCCCCGGAAGACCGGTCATGGATGCTCGAGGCGCTGCCCGCGTCGGAGCGCGCGGGCCTGATGCCGCTTCTGGCGGAGTTGGAAGCCCTGGGCATCGAAAGAGATCCCGCGCTGATCGACGACGCGACCGCCGGTGCGTCTTCTGCCGCAATGCCGGAACAGGAGTTCGCGGCCGTGGCCCCGCAGCCGTTTCCCGTATCGGACGAAGCCATGCTTCATGCGCTCGATGACAACCAGGTGCGTGAGCTCGTGGCGTGCCTGCGGACCGAGCCAGTGGGCCTGATCGCCGAGTGCCTGCGTCTGGCCGACTGGCCATGGCGCGAAGACTTGCTCGCCGCGCTGGAGCCCGGTCAGCGGCGACGGATCGAAGCCAGCCTGTCTGCAACGGCGCCAGGATTCCAGACGCCGCCTGGCATGCGTGCGGCATTGATCTCGACGGTGGCAGCGCGGTTGCGGGAGCGCCCTGTCGGCGAAGCACCCGCGGCGGCGCCGTGGCACAGGCTGAGGCATTCGTTCAGCCAGGTGTTTCGAGGCGCATCGTTGCGTCAGGGCTGGAGCCGATGAATCCCAGGTTGCCACACCAGGGCGACGCCGCGGCGCCGGACGCCGACTTGCGTGCGCAGGTGGTCGTCCTGCGTGATGTCGTCATGCAGGGGCAAGTGGCGCTGGCGCGCCCTCGCGGCCGGGACAACCAAGGCCCCGGCGGCCAGCAGGTGCCGGCGCAGCTTTCCACTCCCGGCCTGGTGTCGGTGCAATCCAGCCGGAAGCCGAAGCCCGACGCCCCGACGCAGGGCATGGAAGCGTCCACGCCGACCGGTTCTCCAGGGAGCGCACCGGATGCCTGGGCCGATCTGGCCCGGGTCGAAGAAGAAGCCCGTCAGCGAGGCTACGAAGAGGGCTTTGCCAAAGGCAGTATCGAGGGGCGCGCACGTGGCGACGAAGAGTCCAGGCTGCTTGCCGCACAGGCTGCCGAGAAGGCTTCCCGCGACCTGGAAGATCACGCCGAGCGCATGACGCGGGAGCTGCAGCAGCAGGCCCAGGCTGGCTACCAAGCGCGCGTCCAGGTGCTGGATGGCCTGATTGCGGCATTGCCGCCGAGGATCGAAGCGCGACTCGCTGCCGCGGAAGACGACATGCTCGCGCTGTGCTTCGAGGTCGTCTGCCGCACGCTGGGCGAAGGCGCCGTGCAGCCTGAGGCGATGCGGGCGCAACTGGCACAGGCGATGGACAGGCTGCGCAGCCGGAAGCTGGTGGCGATTCACGTGCACCCCGACGATCTGGCCATGCTCCAGAAGGGCCAGGGCTTGACGCAGGGCCTCCTGGGCGGACTGGGCGGGGCCGACGTGCAATGGGTTGCCAGCGCCGATGTGGCATTGGGCGGCTGCATCCTGCAATCGCCCGAAGGCGGGCTCGACGCCCGCTTCGAGACCCAACTGGCCGCGTTGCGCGAGCTGCTGCTGCAAACCCGGGCCGCGGCCCGCGCCGTGGAGGCATGAGTTGAGCGCGCTCGACGTCTACCGCGAGGCCGTGAAGGGCGCCGAATTGCACCGCCGCATCGGCTGGGTGAAGGAAATGCAGGGCCTCGCCATCGACGCGCTCGGCCCCGATGCGGCCGTGGGCGAGCTCTGCCGCATCATGGTCAGGACGCATGGTCGCGCCGATGGCGCGGCAAGGGACGGCGACATGAAAAGCCAGCCCGGCGTGCTCGCCGAAGTGGTGGGCCTCAAGCCCGGCCGCGTCACCTTGATGCCCTACGGATCGGTCGAAGGCATCGCCGTCGGCTGCGAGGTGCGGGCACTCGGCGCGGAGTCGCAGATCGGCGTGGGCAACAGCCTGCTCGGCCGCGTGGTCGATGGATTCGGCGATCCGCTGGACGGCAAACCCCGGCCGCTGACCCAGGCGCGCAGGCCGCTCAAGGCCGCGCCCATCAATCCGATGCAGCGCCCACCCATCCAGCGCGTTCTCGAGACCGGCATCCGCGCCATCGATGGCCTGCTCACGCTCGGGCAGGGCCAGCGCATCGGCATCTTCGCGGGCAGCGGCGTCGGGAAGAGCACCTTGCTCGGCCTGCTGGCGCGGCATGTCAAGACGCACGCCGATACCGGCACGCAGGCCAACATCAACGTGATTGCGCTCATCGGCGAGCGGGGTCGCGAGGTGCGCGAGTTCATCGAGAAACAGCTCGGACCCGAGGGACTGGCGCGCTCGGTCGTGGTGGTTGCCACCTCCGACCAGCCTGCACTGGCCCGCTTGCGTGCGGCCTATGCCGCGCTCGCCATCGCGGAGTTCTTTCGCGATGACGGCCACAACGTCCTGCTCACCATGGACTCGATCACCCGCTTCGCGATGGCGCGGCGCGAGGTCGGGCTCTCTGCGGGAGAGCCGCCGACGGCGCGGGGCTATACGCCGTCGGTCTTTGCCGAGTTGCCGGAGCTTTGCGAGCGTTGCGGCACGGCGCCGGGCGGCGGCTCGATCACCGCGCTGCTCACGGTGCTGGTCGAAGGCGACGACCTCAACGAACCCGTGTCCGATGCATTGCGCGCCATTCTCGACGGCCACGTCGTGCTGTCGCGGCATCTTGCGCACCGGGGGCACTACCCGGCCATCGACGTGCTCAAGAGCGTGAGCCGGCTGATGCCCGAATTGGCCGACAAGGAGCAGCGTGCGCTGGCGGTATCGGCGGTGCAGCAACTGGCCGTGCTGGAACGCAATCGGCAGATGATCGACATCGGCGCCTACGAAAAGGGTTCCAGCCCTGAACTCGACCGCGCGATCGAGCTCGAGTCCGGGCTGCAGTCGTGGCTTCGGCAGAGCACCGGTGGCGTCTCTCGCGCAGAGGCGATCCAGGGGCTGCGCGATGCCCTCGCACCGGCATCCACAAGCGTGCCTGCCGGACGCAAGCCATGAACACCGCACCCACCAAGGTCCCCGCACCCACGCGAGACGTCGATGTACGCGGCTTCGTCTATGCGCTCGAGCCGGTACGCCAGCGGCAGCAGTGGCGCATGGACAAGCTCATGGCGTCGCTCGCGCGCGCGCAGCAGGCACTCGTCGAGACGGAAGCCCGCATGAACGATGTGCAGGCCATGCATGACGAGCAGGCCAGCAAGGCCGGACAGGCGCTGGTGCAGCGCATGGATCCCGGCGCCCACCGGCATGCGCTCGGCTTTCTGACCCAGCTGCGCGACCAATGGCGGGAACTGGACGCGCAGCGACAGGCGCAGATTGCCGAAAGAGATCGACTGAGGAAGGAATGCATGGCGCTGCAACTGCGCCTCGACGGAATGACCCAGCACAAGGAGGATGCCTTGACGCAATACGCCGACGAAGTTCGCCAGCGCAACAGCAACGAGCAGGACCGCGACTGGCTCGCGCGCTCGGCTGCCGTGCGCGGCCGTGTCGTGGAGTCATCGCAATGAGCAACAGCCATATGTCGGCAGTTGCACTTAACGCAGCGGCCTTGCCTGCGCGGCAGGGCTCTCCTGCAGGCCAGGGCGATGCGGCGCAGCAGCAGGTCGCCTGGCAGCGCGAGATGGAGCGGGCGCAAATGGCGACCTGGTTCAAGCCGCCTGTTGCCACGGGCAAAGGCAGTGCCGCAACACCGTCGAGCCGTGTGCCCGAGGCGCCGGCGCGCAACGGGATGGTCGATGCAACAAAAGTCCCAGGAGCACTTGTCGGCAGCAATCCGGGTGCTGTTGTGCCCCCGTCGGCCGTGCCGTTGGAGCCACTCGCTGCGGGCCTGCGAATCGGCATGGCCGATGTCTTCGAAGGTGCCCCACAAGTAGTGCCACGCGCAACCGTTCGTTTCTTCACGGATATGCGCCCTGCGGTCGTCGCAGAGGCACCTTCGGAAGCCAGGGCGCCAGTGGATGTGCAGATGCACCGCGGCGGAAACCTGCTTCGGACAGCTGGCGAATCCATGGCCGGCAGCGCGCCGGACGCAGAGGCCGAGGCGTCCGCCGAATCCCGGGCGCAACAGCCATCGACATCCGATGTCCAGGCGCCGCTGCGCCTGCATGAGGAGTCCATGCCTGAAGGCCAGGCCGTATGGATCGCCATGCGCGCGGACGACGATGCGCTGGCAGCGATGCTGCCCCGGATCGTGGCAGACCTGCAGCGCGGGATGCTGCAGGACCGCGGCCAGCGTCTCTATCAGGTCGTGTGCAACGGTCGCCTCGTCTGGCGCGATGGCGTCGATGCACCTGTGGCCAGCGGCATATCCATTCCAGGCGGCGACAGCCGCCCGACCGCGGTCGATTCATTTCATTCAAAGGGGGCGTGATGGCAATTGATGCAATAAGCAGTACGGGTACGACCAACCTGCAGGCCAACAGCCTGGGCATGGAGGATTTCCTCAAGATCCTCCTGACCCAGCTGACCTACCAAGACCCGCTGAAGCCCATGGACAACCAGCAGTTCATGGCGCAGATGGCCCAGTTCACGAGCTTGGAGCAGACCCAGCAGCTCAACAACAAGATCGCGACGCTGATCACCAACCAGGCGGCGTTGCAGTCGGTGGGCCTGATCGGGAAGACGGTCGACATCACGACGTCGAGCGGCTCCGTCACCGGGACCGTGAGCGCACTCTCGCTGTCTGGCGACTCGCCCCTTCTCACTGTTCGCACCACGGCAGGTGCCACGCTGAGCAACATATCGCTCAGTCAGCTGGTGTCGGTGCGATGACTGCCGCACGGCCCGATCTGAATTCGCAAAGGATGTCCCATGCTTGAATCCATCTACGTCGGCATGACCGGGCTGCTCGGCTACTCGCGCGGCCTGCGCGTGATTGCCAACAACACCGCCAACATCAACACGCCGGGCTTCAAGAGTTCGAGCCTGCAGTTTGCGGACATGTTCTATACGGGCGGCAACCTGAGTGGCGGCAATGCCAGCCAGAACTACGACCAGGTCGGATTCGGTCTCAACACCACCGGTACCGCGATGTCGTTCAAGCAGGGCGAGCTTCGCCAGACCGGCAACGACCTCGACATGGCGGTCGACGGGCAGGGCTTGTTCGTGCTTCAGGATGCGGAAGGAAAGACCACCTACACCCGCGCCGGCCAGTTCAAATTCGACGACAACGGCGTGCTGGTGAGCCGGGGCAATGGCGAGAAGGTCATGGGCATGGACGACAGCGGAAACTTCGTCGAAGTCAGCCTCGCCGGGCAGATGTTGAACCAGGGCAAGCCGACGTCGCGCATCAAGTTCTCGGGCAACCTGTCGAGCACGGTGACTGAACAAACTGCCGTCGGCAATGTCCAGGTTGTCGATGCAGGAGGGGTCACGCATACGTTGAGCGTCAAGTTCAATACCACCAGTGCAACGACCTCGGGGACCACGGTCAAGGTCCAATTGATGGACGGCACCTCGGTCGTGGGAAGCGGGGAGATCGTTTTCATCGGCGGCAAGCCGACGGCGCAGACCGGTTTGGTGAACATGACATATGCGCCTGCCGACCAGCCGTCCATGGCGCTGACGCTCGACTTCAGCACTGACGCGGTTCTCTTTGCCGGCAGCACGACCCTCAAGATGGACTCGCAAGACGGGTTGGGTCCGGGAACGCTGAGCGGTACTGCATTCGACGGCAACGGCGTGCTCCGGATGAGCTATTCGAACGGCCAGACCACCAAGGGTGCGCGCCTGGCGCTCGCGCGTTTTGATTCACCCGACGCCGTGGGCGCGGTGGGCAACAACCAGTTTGAAATACTGAACAAGAACGCATGGCACTTCGGTGCGGCCGGTGAAGGCGCGTTCGGCACCGTTCGCGCGGGCCAGATCGAAATTTCCAACGTCGACCTGTCGCAGGAGTTCAGCGACCTGGTGATCATGCAGCGCGGCTACCAGGCCAGCTCGCAGGTGATCTCCACCGCCAACGACATGCTGCAGGAACTGTTCTCGATGAAGAGCAAATGAACGCCTTGTCTCCCCGCGGTGCAGCGGACTCCGCGCTGCTCGATCCCGCCGAATCGGTGCTCAAGGCGCACCCCTTGCGCAGCTGGGAAGCCGCGCAGAAAGAGGCCGTGCGCACGCTTTTTGTCGCCGTGCATCGCGACTGGAGCGCCGAATGGATGCCCGTGCGCGAAGCGGCATCGGTGCAAGCCGATATCGAGGTCGTCGAGCCTGAAGGCACACTGGTGCTGGCGGGAGACGACATCGCCTGCTGGTCCTTCGCCGAAGCGCCACGGCGTGTCGGTGCGGCCAGTGCGCCGGGTCTGGATGTGCTGTCGCGAGGCGCCCGGGATGCCTCCCAGGCGGCCCTCCAGGCCATGGCGGACCGCATGTTTGCATTCGACATGGCCGCGACCGCCACGGCGCCTGTCGCTCCGGCGGTCGCGCCTGCCGTGGTGCGCGCCGCATGGGCCGACTGGTTGCAGCGCCTCGGTGCGCTGTTGACGGGTTTTGCGCTCGAGCCTCAACAGCCCAGAGGGGCGCCGGGAACGAGCGTTCCTTCGGACCCCTGGTCCGGCGTTCTCTGCGTGCGCTGGACCTGGTGCGGCGGCGTATGGAGCCTCGGGTTGCCGCATGCCGTGGTGGCGGCCCTGCTGGGCAACCAGGCCGCGATAAAAAAATCCGCCCCTGCAGCCCCGGCGCAGAAGTTGCCGAAGGAGCGTCTGACCCAGGCTCTGGCCGGTCAGCGCGTGGCTCTGCGCGTCATGCTCGACGGCGCAGAACTGAACCTGGGCCAGCTCCAGGAGTTGCGTCTCGACGATGTCGTTCCGCTGGAGCACCTGCTCGATTCACCGGCATTGGTCATTGGCGCGGACGGCACGCCCGTATGCCACGGCTGGCTGGGGCAAAGCGATGGTCGCATCGCGGTCGAGCTGGCCGTGCCGGTTGCCCCCAACCCGAATACCTACCCATTGAAGGAAAGAACCCCATGACGAAAGCCCTGGAAGGAATCGTTGCCGACAACCGCACAGGCGCAGCCAACACCGCGGCCGAAGGGCGCGGCGAGCTCCGAACGCGTCCCCAGCAAGCCAGCGGCCTGCCCACTGCGCAGATCATCGCGCTGCCCGATCTTCATGTCGGCTCCGAAGGCGACGCCGCGAACCATGCAGCCGACGCGTCGATCCTGAGAGACTGGAACCCGCTGCACCAGATCAAGGCCAAGCTGCAGGTGTGCGTGGGTGAAGCCACGATCTCGGTCGGAGAGCTGCTGGGTGCCAGGGAGCATCAGGTACTGCGCCTCGACCGAGGGTTCGATCAGCCCGTCGACCTGACCATCGAAGGCAAGGTCGTGGCGCGCGGCCAGCTGGTGGCGGTCGATGGCCACTTTGCAGTTCGCATCACCGAGCTGCCTGTTGCCTTGGGCCTGGCTTCGGGATCCTGACGGATGTACGCAGTGTTGCGGCCGATGCGGACCGGAGGCGTTGTTCGAAGGGGCCTGATGGGGCTTGCCATGGCGGCAGGGCTGTTGCTGGCGTCGCCCGGCCAGGCGCAGGAGACGCGGGCCGGTGGCGCCGAATCGCCATCGGCCGGCAGCCTGCCCGACAGCATTCCGGTCAAGCGGGAACAGCCGAATGAAGTCACGGGACCCGCGAACGATCGCTGGTGGATCGCCATCTTCATGGCGGGCGGGCTGCTGGCGCTCGCGGTCGTCATCGCCCGCCGGCGGGCAGGGCCGGCCAAGGCCTCGGGCGCCTGGTGGACGCGGTTCGGTGGCTTTCTGGACACGGTGCCCTCGCACGAGATCCAGAGGGTATCGTGCATGCCGCTGTCGCCCCGCCACAGCCTGCACGTCGTAGTGTGGAATGGTCGGCGGTTGTTGCTGGGGTGCACGGAACAGTCCATCCAACTGCTGGCCGAAACCTCGTCTGCCGCCGATCCGGTGAAGCCGACTTCGGCCGTGCCGGGGGAGACGCGATGATGCGTCGCGTGAAAGCATTCGCGCTGCGCATGAAGCGGCCCTGGCACATGCTCCTTGCACTCATGCTGCTGGCCACCGCCTTGTTCGGCCTGCCGGTGAATGACGCCCGGTCCCAGTCGCGGGACGATGCCGCTTCGGAAATGATGCCTGGCAGTGCGCCGTTGGAAGCGCCACCTGCGTTGCCACCCGCGGCACCGGCCGCCGCCGCGCCGGATGCGGCGGCCCCGCTGGCGGCGCCATCGGCTGCTGCACCCAAGGCCGCAACGGCCACCGCCACCAGCCCGGTTCGCCCCAAGGCGGCGTCGACGGCCGCAGCCGCGACACCGGTACCGTCGGCCACCCCCGCGACCGAAACCGCACAGGCCTTGCGCGTCGTGCTCGGCCTCACGGTGCTGGCCATTCTTCCGGCGCTGCTGGTCTGCCTCACCAGCTTCCTGCGGATCATCGTGGTGCTCTCCATGCTCCGCCACGCGATCGGCATGAACGAGACGCCGCCCAACACCGTGCTGATCGGCCTGGCGCTCTTCCTGACGCTGTTCACCATGTCGCCGGTGCTGCAGAAGGTCAACCATGACGCGTTCGAACCCTTCATGGCCGGCAAGCTGTCGATGGAGGAGGGCTACGGCAAGGGCATCACGCCGCTGCGCGACTTCATGGTCCGGCAGACGCGCGAGGCCGACCTCGCGCTGATGGTGGAGCTGTCGAAGGCGCCCATGCCCAAGTCGATGGACGACATCAGCAACGTACAGCTCATTCCTTCGTTCATGCTGTCGGAGTTGCGCGCGGCGTTCCAGATCGGCTTCGTGATCTTCCTGCCGTTCCTGCTGATCGACCTGATCGTCTCGAGCATCCTCATGGCGCTTGGCATGATGATGATGCCGCCTACCACCATTGCGCTGCCGCTCAAGATACTCATGTTCATTCTTGTCGACGGCTGGAGCCTGGTGCTCAAAGCCCTGGTCGGCAGTTTTCACTGAGGCGCTTGAACGCACAACCATGCCGTGTTTGAGTTCAACTCTGCCGTCGCCTCCTCAGTCGTTCTTTGATCCGACGATCGAGAAGGACGAGGCCGATGGAGCGGCGCCGGACATCTTGGAACTCATGGCTTCGCTTTGGCATCGCTGGCGCAAGGAAGGGAACGAGAGTGCACGTGCGCAGTTGATCGATCACCATCTGCCATACGCACGGATGATGGCGGCCACCGTCTATGGGAGGCGCACCCACAACGACGTCGAGTTTGCGGACTACCTGCAACTGGCACGTATCGGGCTGATCGAGGCCGTGGATCGTTTCGATCCTGCGCAAGGGGCTCAGTTCAAGACCTTCGCGGCCAAGCGCGTGCAGGGCGCCATCCTTAATGGCTTGCCGCGACTCACCGAAAAGAACCAGCAGATCAGCGCCACGATGCGCCTGCGCCAGGATCGGCTCAAGGCTGTCAAAGAGGCCGCATCTGCGGATGCGACCAGTGACAGCGAGAGCGCTGCCAGCGATCCTGTGTCATCGCGCGACGCGGACAAGTTGTTCCGATACCTGGCGGAGGTCGGTATCGGGATCGCGTTGGGGGTCTTGCTCGAAGACACCGGCATGGTGGATGCCGAGGCCTTCGACAGCGATGGCTATTCCCCTTCCCCCGAAGTCAGCTATTTCCGAAAATCCGAGATCCATCAGTTGCGCACTGTTTTGCGCGGTTTGGTGGACCAGCTGAACGACCGGCAGAAGACCGTGATCCGATACCACTACCTCCAGGAGATTCCGTTCAGCGAGATCGCGAGTTCAATGAACATCACGCGCGGGCGCGTGTCCCAGTTGCATCGGGAAGGGCTGTTGCGGCTGCGCGAGCTGCTCGGCAAGGATGCGCGCTGCGACGTATCGTGGTGACATGTCCCTTCACCAGACAAGCATTCCTATTTTTCATGACAGATTCGACCGCACCTTCCATCTCTTCCGCTGTTTCGTCCGACGATGTCCACCTTGCTGTGGTGCGCCAGCGCCTCGATCGATTGGAGGGTTTTCTTCGAGAGGACCCTTCGAACGGCGCCCTATTGATCGACGCGTTCGAAACGGCACTGTCGTGTAGCGAGTGGACGCGGGCTCGTCTTCATTTGCAGCATGGCCAAACGCTGAATTCCGAGCCGCTCGCGTGGCAGCTTCGCGAGGGGGATTTCTGGCTCGCACAGCAGCGTTACGACGAGGCGCTCGCTGTTCTCGAGGTCCTGGCGAAGACGCCTCATCCGCCTGTCGGATTTGCCGACGTGCTGCTTCATAACCTGGCCTTCATCGAGTTCCGGCGAGGTCGCTTTGCGGATTGCATCGCCCGACTGTCGTCAACCCTCGACGCGTCAACCAAGGTTGCATCCCACTCCGACGCTCATCCCGCGGCTGCGACCCGTGCTCTCCAACAACTCTGGCTGCGGGCGATGCATCACGATGGCCAGCTTGATCGGGCGATGATCTGGACGCGTGCTGCGGAACAGCAGCATGCAGTTGATGCCCAGGCAGCCGGCGTGGCCAGCCTGATCGCGATCGATGCGTCGGATTTCGCCGCAGCGCAGCGTTGGTCCAGCCTCAGCCTGTCGAATGACTCGCCGGCCGATCATCCGGTCGAGGCGCTGGTAGCACAGGCGTCACTGGCGCTTGCTGCGCGCGATGCCAAGCTTGCGGGCCAATTGGCCGATGTCGCATTGCAACGCCAGCCAGGCGATGGGCGGGCGTGGTCGACGCGCGGATTCGCGGCGCTGCTGGGCGGCGACCTGGTGGCGGCCCGTGGTGCTTTCGACGAAGCGGTGTCGGCCATGGCGAGCCATATCGGAACCTGGCACGGCCTGGGATGGACACAGATCCTGCAGGGTGACCTGGCGGGTGCGCGTGCGAGTTTCGACACGGCACTTGCACTGGATCGGAACTTTGCGGAGAGTCACGGCGGCATGGCGGTTGTTCTGGCCATGCTGTCGCTGCGTCAGGAGGCCGAGGAACATGCGCAGCTTGCGTTGCGACTCGACAGGAGCAATCTGTCGGGAAGGTATGCGCAAGCCTTGCTGAGTGGCGAAGTGAAGGATGCCGCTGACCTGCAGCGCTTCGCGCGCCGGCTGTTCGGGGGAAGGGCAGGGCCGCTGGGAGGCGATATGGCCGATCTTTTTCAGCCACCTGCGGCATCCGCAACCAAGGGATAGGTTGGAAAGGGGCCTTATATCCCCGTGTCAGCGGTTTGGCTTTTCAGTCTTGACGGGCGGATGGGCGGGTGTCGCCTCGGCAAGCAGGAGATTTCCTGCTTCGTGCAACGCTGCATTCAATTCGGCATCGCTCTCCATGCGCTGGAGGACTGCATCGACCATCTGGTCGAAGCCCTTGTCGTCCAACCGGTCGCGGCCGAATTCCTGCATCAGAACGGATTCGAGAAAAAGCCGAAAGGCTTTCCTTTGTCGTTGCGGGTCGTCTGGTGACAGGGCGCGAACGCGCAACGCCACCATCTGCCGGATTTGCGCTTCTTCGCTGCTGTCCGCGTTGACTGAGCGACTACCGGTAGGTGCCAGGCCCTCGTCTTCGCCGCGCGTTGTCTGAACATCGCGTGAGTCAGGGTTGCGTCCGGAGGGGCGATTCCGGTTCTGAGCCCTGAACTGCGCGGCGAATTGGGCACGGATCAGCGCGGCCAGTTGAGTGGATGGATCAATCATGACGGTGTGCCGGTCGTACAGGCGCCGCGTTGGAGAGTTCGTCCGAGGCTCAATGAGCTCGCCCCTGCTGCTGGTAGTTGGCCAGCAGCACATGGTTGTCCGCGTCGTCGTGGGATGAGTCTTCGCTGCCGGCTGCCGAGACGTTCGGATTCAGCGCCTTGATGCCTGCGATGACTTTTTCAATGTCGCCAGACAGCGCTTCATTCGTGGTGTTGAGCGCCAGGCCCTGCTGGTAGTGGCGCAGAGCCTCGTCGAAGCGGTCTTGCGCCAGGGCTGCGAATCCATTCACGAAATGCGGCAGGGGATCTGTATCGGGCAGGCCGAGCAGCGGCTGCCAGGTCAGCAGGGCCATGGCTGCGCGCCCCGAGCTGAACTGAAGGAGCCCCAACTGATAGCGTGCCATCGGAAATCCAGGCGCCAGCCGGGTCGCGTTGGCGAACGCGGCTTCGGCTTGCGCCATGTCGCCGAGCGCGGCAAATTCGGCACCCAGCAGGAACTGAGGCAGACCCGCGCCGGGCTCTGCTGTGCTGGCCCTCTGGAACCACGCGATGGCTTGAACGCCATCGTTCGCCTGGCTGGCGGCCATGCCTTGGGACATCAGGGCATCGAAGGAGGTCGGCTCGGGCTGTTTCATAGGTTTGTGGCTGGATGGTGGGGCCAATGCTCGCTATACCGCAAGCTTTGCCGCATTGTCGTACTTGATAGCGTTAGGAACCAAAACTGTCATGGATGTCTAGCCCTATATATCCATTCCAACCAGAGAAGTTTTAGTCCAAACCCCAGCACTGCCAAGGGGATTGAGCCCTTCGCTAAACGAGTCGCCATTTGCACTTGCTCATCAGCATGCTCTGGCGAACACTCCGTATCTCATTCATTCAAGGTAGGCACGATGCCGAATGCAGAAAAAAACGTCAATCTGGGGATCGCCACACCGGCATACAACAACACGGTGCTGATGAGCTACACCAACACGCTGTTGGGTATTCAGGCGCAGGCGATGAGCGTGGGGATCGGGTGCCGGCTTCTGTGGTCGTCGAGTTCGAGTGTGGTCGCGGTTGCGCGCAATCTGCTTGCCGAGGAGTTCTTGCGCGACGATCGCCTCTCTCACCTGCTGTTCATCGACGCAGACATGTCATTTCCGCCAGAGGATTTGATGCGCATGCTCACGGCCAGCGAGTCGCTGGGGCCGCATGACATTGTTGCGGCCATCAGTCCACGCAAGCGCTTGAACTGGGAGCGTGTGATGGCGGCGACACGTATGCAGGCCCAATTGACTGCTGGGGACCTGGCCGCGCTGGCGGGTTCGTTCGAAGGCATGTTCAAGCCGGTATCGGGGCGTATGGACGAGGTGTTCGAAGATCGTCCAGTGGAGGTCGAGGCCATCGGGACTGGCGTCATGTTGATCGGACGCTCCGTTCTCGAGCGCCTGATAGCACACGGCGTCCAGCGGGTCCGAATGGGGTCGCAGCAAGTCGAGCTGCACTTGTTCTTCGAAGACACTGTGGTCGACGGTTTCCACATCTCGGAGGACATTTCTTTCTGCCACAAGGTGCGCCAGGCGGGCGGTCGCGTGTGGGGCGTTCCATGGTTCCGGATGACCCACGGCGGCAACTATGACCACATTGGGGACATCGGCGCCATCTCGCGGGCCAATATGACGCTGTAGCAGCGATGTCTTGGAGGTAGGTGGCACGCCATTCATGGCAAGCGGTGCAATTGCCGCCCGATCATGCCGGAACAACGAGGGGCATCGGCGGCTCACGTCGCACGTGGCGCTCCTGCATCATCCGGTACGCGTCTTCGATGCCGCGTCGATATCGGTCGATATCGAACAATGGCGCATTCGTCCTTGCAAGGCGTAGATGCTCTCTCTGGCGTTGGAGTTCGTCGGGATCGCTTGTCAACTCAATGGCCCTTGTCTTATACGCGGCCAGAGTGGGCATCACCATTTCTGGCAGCCCAACGGCATGGAGCAGGCTGGCGGCAACGCGGCTGGCGAACGTTGTTCCGAGGCATGTCAGCAACGGCAGGCCTGCCCAGAGAGCGTCGCTCCCCGTGGTATGGGCATTGCATGGGAACGTGTCCAGAAACAGATCCGCCAACGCATGCCGGCAGAGGTGATCAGGCAAGTTTTGCGGTGGCGCAGAAACGAGTCGCTCGGGGGAAATGCCGTGTTTCAGCGCTTCTTGTCGCAGGCGAGGCTCTATCCGGCCGTCCGGTCCATACAGCCAAAGCACGCTGTCGGCCACCGCATGGAGTATGTGCATCCAGACCGCAAAGACGGTCGGGGTGATCTTGTAGGTGTTGTTGAAGCAACAGAATACGAATCCGTTCGCAGGAAGGCCGGCTGCATGTCTGGCGCTCGCCCTGTCGACGCCCATGGGTGCGATCGAACGCAAGCCGGGGGCATTCGGTTGATAGCAGTGGGGCAGGGTGACGATCTGCTCAGCATAGAAGGGGGTATGTTCCGGCGGCGTCACGATCGCATCGCCCACGATGTAGTCGATGAACGTGGCTCCCATGCTTGCGGGATAGCCCAGGTAGTTGACTTGCACGGGCGCGGCACGACCGGCGAAAATCCGCGGGCGACAGTTCTGCGTGTAGCCCTTCAAGTCAATCGCTATGTCGATTTCCAAGGTGCGGGACAAGGCGCAGATCGCAGCATCTGATTCCTTGGAGACGTCGAGAAAGTGATCCACCGACTCGGACACGCGCCTTGTCATGTCGTCGGAAGCCGACGACCCGAAGGAAAAGAGAAACACCTCGAACTTCGCGGGATCATGGCTTTCAAGAAGCTCGGCGATCAGCAGCGTGGTCGCGTGCGCATGGAAGTCTGCGGAAAAATATCCCAGGCGAATCCTCTCGTGGCTGGCGCGCTCGGGCAGCGGCAATGGATCGTCATCCGGAAGAAAGTGCTTGATGAACGTCGTGCCCGCTTGTCGGATCGCTTCGAGGTCGTCGCAGCCGACTGCCATGACGAACGGTGTTGCAGCTGGCTCGCCCCGCATGACGTCTTCACGCAGGCGGGCCTTGACCTGATCGAAGTCTTGCCAGCGCAGCGTTTGGGCCATGGCAAGGAAATGGTCTCCTGCGGCGTAGGCTGGCACAGGATCGGACTTCAGGGCCTGTTCGAGATGAAGAAATGCTTCTTCGTGTCGGCTCCCAGTGACGAGTGCGCGCGCGGCAAGAAAGTGAGCCTCCCCGCACCCGCTCGACGACGATGCGCCAAGGTCGATCGTGCGCTCAAACGCGTGCGCTGCCTGCACCGAATCCCCCATTCCCAGGAGCACATGGCCGTGGGCTCTCCAGGCATCCATCGACGATGCGTGGCGTGCGATTGCTTTGTTGCTTTCGGCCAGAGCGTCCTGATAGCGTTGCAAGCCGCATAGCGCATGTATTCGTCTGAACTGGGCGTCGAGGTCATCGCCCGATCTTGCCAGCACGGCATCGAAATCGGCCAGCGCTTCGGCATGTCGCCCCTTCTCGAGCAATGCCAAGCCGCGGTTGTAGTGCGTGTCGATCGAGGTGGGGCACATCGCCAGTACGCGGTCGTAGCACTGAAATGCCCGCTCGTACTGGCCCAGGCGTTTCAACGAGTTCGCGAGATTGGTCAGAACGTCGTGCGCGCCGGGGTCCAGGGTCAGCGCCACCTGATAGGCCTCCATCGCTTCTTCGTAGCGCTTCAGTCCATGCAAGGCATTGCCGCGGGTTGAATGCGTATTCGAGATGCGCGGTTCGATAGCGATCGCGAGATCGGCGTAGCGCAACGCGTCGTCGTGACGTTTTCTCTGAATACCCAGGATGCCAAGCATCCCAAGGCTCGGATGGTGGCGGGGGGCTCGGCTCAGAATTTCCTGATAGCCGGCTTCCGCTTGGTCCAGAAAGCCGTCCTGGTGAATTTGCAATATCGCGTTGAAATCGTGATCGATCTCTCCGGTCGTGCTCTCCATCGATTTTCCTTGAGTTGTTGCAAAACGCCTCAGTCCGCGTGCTTGCTCTGCTCAATTTTCTACCACCCCGCGCATCTGAGATGCGTGGAGCAAGCGTACGTTGCGACCGGGTAAGCACAGTGGTCGTTTTGTCGCCAACTTGATTGCCCGGCGGCGGTGCTCCTCTACACGAGGAGTCTCGAGCCATATGTCCCGCGATTCATCTATCTGGGCCGGAGAAGGCAATAACCAACTGGTTTTCTCGGATATCCCCTAAACAGACCTGCGTTTCGCTGGATGAGCTGTCCTGAACCGTAGGTCCGTCCGCAGTGGGTGGGCCCAGCCTCAGGGGGGTGGCCTTCTGTCGCGGCTGCCGTTTCGGCGGTTCGCAGGAAATCTTGAGGCTGTGAAATGGTTGCAATCGTCAGTGGGAATAGTCTGGGTCTGAGCCTGAGTTCGTTGGCCACCCTGGGGCAACGCGGTCAGCTGGGGACGGCAGGKCAGGGGCGCAGCGGCGAACAGTCCTTCGTCAACATCGCCAACGGCAACCTCGTGCTGCAGGACCGCGACGACGTGCTCATGGGCCGCGGGCTCGACGTCCAAGCTGTCCGCACCTACAACAGCCAGGGCCTGCTCAGCGACGACAACGGCGACAACTGGAGCGTCGGCGCCTTCGGCCAGAAAGTCGTCCTGACTTCCGGCACCGTGGGCACGGCCGGCAGCACCCTCACGCGCACCGACCGCGACGGATCCCAGGCCGTCTACACCTGGGACGCCACCCAGAGCCGCTACTCCAGCCCCGCAGGTTCCGGCGCCTTCGACACCATCGCCTACGACAGCGGCGCCTCCCAGTTCATCTGGACCGACGGCGACACCGGCCGCATCGAGCGCTACCAGTCCAACGGCGCCGGCCGCCTGGTCTCCGTCACCGACTCCGACGGCAACACCGTCAGCTACGCCTACAACGCCAACGGTACCGTGCAGTCCGTCACCGACGCCAATGGCGACGTCAGCTACTACGACTACAGCGGCACCAACCTCAGCCAGATCCGTACCGTCTCGGGTGGCGTCACGACCACCACCGTGCGCTATGCCTATGACAGCCACGATCGCCTGTCCCAGGTCACCGTCGACCTCTCGCCCGGCGACAACACGGTGTCGGACAACGACGTCTACGTCACCACCTACACCTACGACGGCGCCAGCCAGCGCGTGGCCAGCGTCACCCAGAGCGACGGCACCCAGCTCAGCTTCACCTACGTCCAGGCGGGTGGTGTCTACAAGGTCGCCACCGTCACCGACGCCCTCGGCGCCATCACCCGCTTCAGCTACGACACGGCCCAGAGCACCACCACCGTCACCGACCCCCTGGGCGCCCAGTCGGTCTACCTGTACGACGCCCAGGGCCAGCTGACCCAGGTGCGCAATGGCGTCACTGCAGCCAACGCCAGCGGCCTGAGCCAGGTCAGCTACCTGTACGACGCCCAGGGCAACGTGACCCTCATCACCGACGGTGAGGGCCACAAGGTCACGCTGCAGTACGACGACCACGGCAACCTGACCCGGGAAGTCGATTCGGCCGGCGACACCCGCGTACGCACCTACAACAGCGCCAACCAGCTGCTGACCGACACCCTCTATGCCGATGCGGCCGTGGTCGATCGCGGCACATTCAACAAGGACGCCGCGCTGCCCGAGACCACGCGCTACGTCTATGCGGCCGGCAATGCCAACCGGCTGCGCTTTGCGATCACGCCGCAGGGCAATGTCACCGAGTACCGCTACGACAGCTACGGCCAGCGCACCAGCGCCATCAAGTACGCCGGCGCGGCGTACAACACGGTGGCCCTGGCCCTCACCGAGGTGCCGACCGAGGCGCAATTGAGCAGTTGGGCCGTCGCCCAGGACCTCACGCGCACCGAGCTCACTGAACTGGTCTATGACCCCCGTGGCCAGCTGAGCCGCAGCACGACCTATGCGGCAACGGCGATCAACGGCAGCGGCGTGGCCGCCACCGGTGCGACCACCCAGTACATCTACGATCCGCGCGGGCTGCTGCTGCAAAAGATCGAACCGGCGACGACAGTCGGTGGCGCCACGGCCGTCACCACCTACACCTACGATGGTCTGGGTCGGCTGCTCAGCGTCAGCGCGCCGTCGCTCGACGGTGGCACCACGCCCAACACCACGATCACCAGCTACGACGACGCCAACGGCAAGACCAGCGTGACCATTGCCAATGGGCTGGTCACCGTGTCGGCCTACGACAAGGCCGGGCGCCTCGTCAGCGTGACCCAGCAGAGCGCGGGCACCGGCGTGCTGGGCACCACCACCTACGCCTACGACAAGGACGGCAACCTGCTGATGACGCAGGACCCGACGGGCGTGCGCAAGTGGATGCTGTACGACGAGGCGGACCGGAAGATCGCCGACATCGATGCCACCGGCGCGGTGATCGAGTACGTGTACAACGCCAACGGGCAGTTGCGCGAGACCATTGCCTATACGACCCGGATTGACACGGCCAGTCTGGTTGATGGCGTGGGCAAGCCGACCACGGCATGGGCGGCAAACAACACGACCACCAGCCTCGCCGCAGTGAAGCCGGCGGGCACGCCTCAGGACCAGAAGGTCTGGCGCTTCTACGACACGGCCAACCGGCTGACATGGCAGGTGGATGCGCTGGGGTATGTGACGCAGACGACCTATGACGGCGTGTCGCGCATCCTGAGCGTGACGCAATTGGCCAATCCGATTAATGTAAGTCTGCTGGGCAATGGGGCCAACATCGAACTGTTGGTGAATCCTGCGACCGTGGGCGGTGTAACGCTGAATGTTGGGGCAACGTCGGCCGTGCTGGGCTCGCAGGTGACGCTGACGGCCAACATCGAAGGTGTGAATCCGGGTGGCATGGTGACCTTCTTCAGCGGGGAAACGGTCATTGGCAGCGCGCCGGTCATCAATGGCGTGGCGACGCTGTCCACCAACGAACTGGGCATCGGAATCAATAGCATCCGTGCCGCCTACTCAGGTGATGCCTCCCGGCCGTCGGCAATCTCCGCCGCGATGACCAAGGTGGTCACTGGCGCGACGACGACCATGGCGCTGACTGCGTCCCCCAGTTCTGGTGCGACTTACGGTCAGGGAGTGACGCTATCGGCAGCGCTCACAACCAGCCTGCCTTCGGGATTGACCGCTGCCACCGGCCAGGTCAATTTCTACAGCGGTAACGCCTTGCTGGGCAGCGCTAGCGCCGTGAATGGCTTGGCGCTCCTGACCCTGGTCAGTCTTCCTGTGGGCAGTAATGCCATTCGCGTCGAGTACGCGGGAGATGGGGTGCATGCCAATGTGACTCAATCCACGAACGTCACGATCGCGGCCAGCCCCACAACCACGGTACTGCGTGTTGTCGCGGGGCCTGCCAATGCAGTGGCGCTCAACGCCAACGTTACCGCGGCGCAAGGCTCGTCCACCTCGCTTTCTGGCACGGTTACCTTCTACAACGGCACCACCGCCATCGGTACGGTGTCGCTGGCCAACGGTACGGCCACTTTGAACTACTCCGGACCGATCTCGGCCGCTCCGTTCAAGGCGGTATATGCCGGCGATGGCAACAACGCCACCAGCAGCTCCGCGGGGAACTCTGGGGTTCAACTCTCCCCTTCTTCGACCACCCTGACAGCTTCTGCCACGAGCGTGGCACAGGGCCAGCCTGTCACGTTGACGGCGAATGTGAGCGGGGCCGCTGCCAGCGGCATGGTCACGTTCTTCGCGGGCACGCAGTTCCTGGGAACGGCGCAGGCCACCAACGGCGTAGCGACTCTGGTGACGAGCTATCTGCCACTTGGAAACAGCGTTCAGTTGAACGCGGCCTACGCGGGAGATGCC